>NZ_JAYGID010000146.1:0-1004 GCF_034931685.1 Synechococcus sp. CCY9202 | reverse complement strand
GGGATCCGCTCCTCGATCGAGACGTAGGAGAACAAGGAGCCGCTGCGCTCCTGCTGACCTCGCATCAAACCTGGGGCAGTTGACTCATTCTCGCAGAGGAAGCGGGGTTTTTCAGCAAACTCCTAACAGGGCCTCGGCGGCGGGACCGTCGTAACGACCCGATTTCTGGGCCTGCTGCTGGAGGCTGTGGCCCAGCTGGAGCAGTTGCAGCTCGCTGAGCAGATCCTGCTGGCCTGGCACGGCCTGGCTGTGACCGGGGGAGGCCGGAAGGGCCAGTGAGACCGATCGGGCCCGCTGCGGCCAGAGGCGGAGAAGGAGGCGTTGAAGGAGCAGCACAGGCACAGACGCGGGACCCCTGAGGGTTCCGGGCCGGCCTTGGCGGCTCATGCGGACATCGGGCGCGGGCTGCGGATCAACCCACGGTTTCCACAGGTGGTCCGTAGGCCGCCAGGGTGCGATCGGCACTGAACAACCGCAGGCCTTCCACCTGGGCCTGCACCACCAGGAGGCGGTCGAACGGATCGCGGTGAAGCCATGGAAGGTGCTGGACGGCCAGGGCGTGTTCGGCGCGCACAGGCAGCTCGCGGAATCCCTGGCCAAGCAGACCCAGGCGCAGGGCAGCAGCTTCCACCTGGAAATCGGCTCGCCCGAGTGACGACTTGATCGCCACTTCCCAGAGGCTCACCACGCTGAGGACCAATTGCTGGGCCGGATCAGCCAGAAGGCCGGCCACGGCTGCTGGCAGGCGCTTCGGTTCAATGGCCCACCAGAGCAGCAGCTGGGTGTCCAGGAGCAGGGGCAGGGGCTCGGTTCGGGTCACGATGGGCCTGCGTCCCCTGCAGTGGTGTAAATCCCCCGGCATTCCCACCCCGGCTACGCCGGGGTGGGCCGCGCACCTCAGTCGATCGGCTCCACAGCTGACGTTGCAAGGGGTGGGCAGGCCCGTTTCCCTGGTTCGAGTCCTACCTCAACCAGACGAACCATGTCGAGTCACCCCGGGGAAC
>NZ_JAYGID010000145.1:0-1221 GCF_034931685.1 Synechococcus sp. CCY9202 | reverse complement strand
TAAGGAACCTCTGGACAACAAGCGCTCAAGGAGGGCGCCTGGCCTTGATTTGTCCCTGATGAACATTTTGATCGCCGATCAGGCTCCGATCAGCCTGAATTCGGCGATTTGGAGGCTGAACCTCGCTCATTTGAGGCGGTGTTCGCCCCAAATGGGCACACCATGCCCCCAATCATGTCCTGCATAGCAGCTCATGCCGCGCCATGAACAGGTTGGAGAGTGCTGCCAGCACCTTCACCTTGCAGCCGTTCTTGAGCATGCCCCGCAGCCGGGTCTTCTGAAAGCCGAACTGCCGTTTGATCACCCGGAACGGATGCTCCACCTTGGCACGGACGTGTGCTTTGGCCGTCTCGATCAGATCATCAACCCGCCCCTCGGGTGTATCCGGTAAGGCCCGCCGCTTGCCTGGGCGCATGGCAACCCGGAAGCCGATGCCTCTGCCTTGCATCTCCTCTCGCTTCTCAATTCCCTGATAGCCGGCATCCGCGTAGACCACTGTCTCCTCACCGTGCAGCAGCTCAGCCGCTGGGGTGAGGTCATGGACATTGGCGGCCGTGGTTTCCACTGAATGGATCAGGCCGCTCTCGCTGTCCACCCCGATATGCACTTTCATCCCGAAGTACCACTGGTTGCCTTTCTTGGTCTGGTGCATCTCCGGATCCCGTTCCCGCTTCTCATTCTTGGTTGAGCTTGGTGCCGCGATGATGGTGGCATCGACGATCGTGCCCTGCTTCATTGCCATCCCGTTGGCCTTGAGGTGCGCATTCACGGCTTTGAAAATCTGCTCACCCAGATCGTTCTGCTCCAGCAGATGCCGGAACGCCAGGATCGTGGTCTCATCCGGGATCCGGTCGCTGATCAGGGCAATGCCGGCAAAGCGGCGCATCGTCGCCACCTCGATCAACGCATCCTCCATCGCTGGATCGCTCAGGTCGTACCACTGCTGGAGCAGGTGGATCCGCAGCATCGTCTCAAGCGGGTAAGGAGGCCGACCGCCCTTGCTGGTGGTCCTGGGGTAGCGGGGCTCGATCAGATCAACCAGCGCTTTCCACGGCACAATCGCCTCCATCTCAGCCAGGAAGCGCTCGCGCCTGGTGCGCTTTTTGGCCGTCGACTGCTCGTAATCACCAAAACCGAACTGCTTAGCGCCCATGAAGCCAGTCCACACCTGCGATCACAGGGCCATTCTCGCGTAGGGTGACGGGGTTTTCCAGAGTCTCC
>NZ_JAYGID010000144.1:0-2539 GCF_034931685.1 Synechococcus sp. CCY9202 | reverse complement strand
ACTTACCGTTTCAACCGGCGCTTCAATCTTTCGGCGATGACAGACCGGGTGGTTCATGCCGTCTGTATCTGCACCGCACGTCCCGAGCGTCTCCTCAGGAGAGCGGAGCTTGCTACCTAATCAAGAAGTGTTTTGACCTACCCACCTCTATTGCGAGGTTCATTAGCGTAGTATGTTAATGAGTTCCAAGTCTCGACGATAGCGCATCTCACGATATTTGATTCCTTCTGCAAGCCCCTTCGCTACAATTTCGCCAAGCAGCTTGGCGCCGGAATCATGCAGACGCTCGGCGCTCTTTGGAAGCTCTTCCGGGTTATCGGGCAATTGCGCCTTCAGTGCGAGAAAGACGCGCCCGATTAATCCAAGCTTAAGCTCTTCGATTCCAACTGGATCATCATATTGCTTCATGCTTCGCTCTTTATTTTGCGACGTGAGTAGACGCAAATTATTGTTGATCGCGAATCGCACTTCTTCGCCTGTTTCCGCGACGTCTAGCACATCCTCAATCAGTCCGTCAAAAGCCCCATTGCCAAATTTTTCACTCAGAGAAGCCTTTATAAGCTTACCAAGTTCAATAGCACGAGGCCATTGTGGGAAATCCGGGAAAGGACGAGATAGTTCTGGTAACACCATAATCTCTTCCCAAATGGGGTAGTCGAAGAGTTCAACCACAATCATGTCAAAGACCCGGCACCACTTACGGTTCTTTGGTGTCAAGTAGTCTGCAATATTAGCAAAGTAACGCTGAATTTGTTTGTACGCCGCGTTTGCCATGAGTGGCATACCTTCGCGCAAACCGTCTCCGGCATAATCTGCGCCATTCAGATTCATGTTGACGAAGTGATGCCAGGTCGAATCGCAGACAACACGACCTTTGTTAGCAAGATGCCCGTCATAGGCGGAAATAGCGCCAAAGCAGCGCGGGTTGACTGCACCCTTACCCGGATCAACGTTCAAGCTTGCCGACATGGAGATGGCAACTAGCTGCGGGCCGTGCTCTAACCCACCGACAGTTGGAAACTCTGGAAACGGCGCGAGTCCAGCGACTGAAAAATTGCCAGTGATATTCGCACCGCGCGGCGCATAGCATTCACTTTCGTGAGGATGGTCTGGAAGGACATTTATAGCTCCAGCTGGACTACGTAGCAATGGATGAGGTGCACTGCTCGCATCAAGTAATGGATACATCGTTTGCGGGAAGTGATCACCCTGATCAGAGCTGCGCGCAACGCCATCGATTCCAGGATTGTTGACCGTATCAATACGTGTTGGCCCACCCATTGGGACGGCTACCCACTCGCGCATTTTTCGGATGCGAGGCAGTGCGCCGCATAATGGATTACCGATAGTGCTGTGATCACCTGTTGCAAATACACCGCCACCACTCTCCATAAACTGTGCGAGCACACGAATCTCGCTGGCGTCGGAAGATGGCTCACCGGACCGGAATCCAAACAGCCAGACTTGATCGTAGTTAGCCGTAGTAACGGCAGGAGATGCTGTGGAAAAGTTAAATCCTGATGCTTTCGATACCTCTGTCACAATTGCAGGCACGGCAGCAGGCACATCTCCACTGCCTTTCAAGACGCGGATTAGCTCGGTGAGACCTGTGCTGTTTGCTAGGTCAAACGATCCCGAAGTGTCGGTTACAATCAAAATGCGTTGGGTGCAACGCTTCTTCAAAAACATATACCAGTCTCGTTTCCAGGCAGAGATAAGTACATCTTGTCTGTTCCAAATTGGCATTGTTATTCTCCAGAAGGAAGTGGGGTTGAGAGCTGTGCAGAGGAAATCCTCCGTATTCATGATCATGTTCGCAGCATTCCTATGGTGTGACTGGGCTCAAACATTTCAGTGATCTTTATCACATGCCATCAATCCACTCCGTAGTCATTGGTAGAGGCATTGGATTCCCCCCGCGTTCAGGAAAGATATCAACCCTCTCAATCGCAAACCCGGGGGCTTGATGGAGCAGAGCAATGCGTCGTTACAGCGAGGCCGTCTAGCCGAAGGCTTCTGCGAAGCAGTGGGCTGATGTCAGGAGGCGGATGAGTCCGCCGAACCGGCAGAGCGTGACCCGGATTTCAGAGGAGTTGGGCATCCATGTGATCACCCTCTACAAATGGAGGAAGACCTGGCGATTGCAGGGGGAGGTGGTACCGGCATCCCACAAGGACCCTGGAGGCTGGGGTTCTGCCGACAAGTTCACGGTGGTACTGGAGACCGCTGCCTTCAACGCCATTGAGCTCAGCACCTACTGCCGCGAAGATGGATAGCGATGTTAGTCGGTGATTCTACATAGGGGCACCACGAAAAATACCGATTTACCTTGGAAGCAGCGATTGAGACTCATGTACTGGCCGGCGTCGGCATTGGCCAATGGTCGCGACAAGGCCGATTTTTCGTGGTGCCCTTAAGAGTTTGCTGAAAAACCCCGCTTCCTCTGCGAGAATGAGTCAACTGCCCCAGGTTTGATGCGAGGTCAGCAGGAGCGCAGCGGCTCCTTGTTCTCCTACGTCTCGATCGAGGAGCGGATCCC
>NZ_JAYGID010000143.1:0-3377 GCF_034931685.1 Synechococcus sp. CCY9202 | reverse complement strand
GGCAAAACACACCAAAAGGGGAGCTCTGAGCCGCTGAAACCCTGAAAACCAGCCCGATAGGAGCTCCGGCCCAGGTCTCAGGAGGGAAAAACGCGACTTCTCAGGCGGTTTTTCCGCAAACTCCTAAAGTGAGGGTCTTGGAGGAGTGCCATGGCCCTCGCCATCAATCTCAATGAAGAGCAGTCCCGTGTCCTCGCCGAGGTGGCGGTACGGCTCAACGTGGCCCAGCAGGATCTGGCGACAGCCGCCGTTCGCGATCTGTTGAGCAGGCCCTCCGCTGACTTTGAAGTCGCCGCCTCCCAAGTGCTGGCAAAGAATAAGGAGCTCTACCGGCGCCTGGCTTGATTCGCTTTCTCAGCCTCAGCGAGGTTCTGGAGCTGCATCGCCGTCTGATCGTCACCTCTGGTGGGTTGCCCGGATTGCGGGACCTCGGCCTGCTGGAGGCGTCACTCTCGCAGCCCCGCCAGACATTCTCGGGTACTGATCTCTATCCCACTCTCGTCGATAAGGCAGCAGCACTTGGCATTTCTTTGATCAGGAACCATCCCTTTGTGGATGGCAACAAACGCATCGGTCATGCCGCCATGGAAGTCATGCTGATGCTCAATGGGTATGAACTGACGGCTTCGACGGAAGCAGCGGAAGCCACCATTCTGGCTGTGGCCTCCGGAGCGCTTGGGCGCCAGCTCAGGAGTTCCCTGGGGCTTCCCAATCTCCCTCGGCCTTGGCAATCCACTCCGGAACGGCCGACCAGGGCTCAACCATGGAGCACCTCGCCATGGTCGAGAGCTTCGCGCACGACCGGATCACCTCCCGATAGCGAATCTCGATCTCTTCCGGCCTCCGGACTAGAAGATCCAGGGGAAAGTGCGCCTGACAGAGTCGCCGCATCTCACGGATCTTGTCGAAGCCGCCTACTGCTGCGCAGAAGCCTGGCGGCTTCGGGATCCTGCGCGACGACGCCCCCTGGATCCACCGCGAAGGCGTCCTCTGGCACGAACCCAGCCAGACCGACCTGCTGTTCGTGACCCTCAACAAGAGCGAAGCCCTCTTCTCCCCGTCCACCCGCTACCGCGACCTGGCTCTCGGCCCGTTCCTGTTCCACTGGGAGAGCCAGAGCACCACCACCGCCGCCTCCACCACCGGGCAGTTGTCACAGAGCCGTTTCGGTGTCTGGGGTTTGTCCGCTACGAAAGCCACGAGGGGGAGCGGCCGATGGCGATTCGGTGGAGGCTGGAGCGGGCGATACCGGCGGGGTGGATGCAGGGGATGAGGTTGGCGGTTTGAGGATGCCGTTCAACCGGCTTCAGAAAGGGTGCCCAGCCACCCGGAATGCCGCTGCCTCACGCCTTGGGGATGGCAACGGCCCTGGCGGCGTCCTCTGCTTGGGCCTCCATCCCCGGGTAGCGAAACATCACCCCTCCCTGGGTGATCCGGGTCAGATCGGAAGGATCAGCCTCCCAATCCGGCATCAGGGGATCCCGAGCTGCCTGGAGAGTTCCCGAAGATCATGGATCTTCTGCACAGTCTCCCCATGAGCAATCAGGGCTGCCCTGAAGTACTTCTCCAGACACTGCTGAGCGTGAAAGACCACCGCATCCTCATGCCCTGGCTGCTGATGCAACAACTGCATGGCCCGCCAATCTCCCTCGGCCTTGCTGATCCACTCGTCAACAACAGGATTGCGCTCAGCCATGCAACACCACACCGTGGTCGAGGGCTGCACGGATGAATGGGTCTCCCCAGCGGTAGCGCCTGGGTATGTCCTCCGGTCGCCAAAGAAGCATGTCCAGAGGAAACTCAGGGTGGCAAACCTCGCGGATTTCCAGGATCTTCTCCAGGGCTCTCCCTTCAAAGGGCATCACCACCAACACATCGGCATCCGACTCCAGACCGGCTGTTCCTCGTGCCATCGAGCCGAACAGAATCACCTGCTCAGGGGCAAACGCCTCCACCAGGCGATCGGTGAAGGCCTTCAGGGCTTCCTGAGTGACGAGCGGTGCCTTTCCCATGCTTCCATCATCGCCGGCTATGCCAGGTGCTTGACCTTCAGCCAGGCAGCCGCCGCCTGGCGCCACGACCTGCACCAACTGCTGGAGTTGCGGCCCTGGGGCCGGCCTATCCCGGTGCGCGTCCACGGCCGCTACAGCCGGGCCGAAATCGAAGCGGCGTTCGGGATCCTGACGGGCGACGCCCCCTGGATCCACCGCGAAGGCGTGCTCTGGCACGAACCCAGCCAGTGCGATCTGCTCTTTGTGACCCTCAACAAGAGCGAATCCCTCTTCTCCCCCACCACCCGCTACCGCGACCTGGCCCTGGGCCCCGCGCTGTTCCACTGGGAGAGCCACGAGGGGAGAGCGGCCGATGGCGATTCGGTGTCGGCTGGAGCGGGCGATACCGGCGGGGTGGATGCAGGGGATGGGGTTGGCGGTTTGAGGGGGCAGCGGCAATGGCCAAATCCCATCAGACTGAGCCCACCAGACCGGCGCCGATGGAACTCACCGCTGTGCTCACACCTGCGGAAGAAGGCGGGTATGTGGCCTTCAACCCTGAAACAGGCACCACAACGGAAGGGGAATCCATTGAGGAGGCCCTCGCCAACCTTCGCGAAGCCACCACTCTCTATCTGGAGGAGTTCCCCGCCGTGATCAAGGGCCACCCCCTGGTGACCCTGTTCACCGTTCCAGCGCATGCCTAAGCTCCCGCACCTTTCCGGTAGGGAGATCACCCGTGCGCTGGAACGCCTGGGTTTCAACGCCGTACGCCAGAACGGCAGCCATGTGGTGATGCGATGCGGTAGCCGGGGTTGCGTCGTTCCTCTCCACAAAACGGTCAAGATCGGCACCCTCGCGTGTGTGCTGAGGCAGGCCAAGGTGGATGGGAGCGAGTTTCTGGATCTGCTCTGAAACGGATCTCTCTTCTCCCCCTCCACCCGCTATCGCGACCTGGCGCTCGGTCCCTCCCTGTTCCTCTGGGAGAGCCAGAGCATCACCACAGCCGCCTCCCCCAGCGGCCAGCGGTACATCCACCACGAGACGCGGGGTTCACGGGTGCTGCGGTTCGTGCGCGAGCACCGGCGCGAAGGGGGCCGCGCCGGGGGTGTCACGGAGCCGTTTCGGTGTCTGGGGTTTGTCCGCTACGAAAGCCACGAGGCGGAGCGGCCGATGGCGATTCGATGGAGGCTGGAGCGGGCGATACCGGCGGGGTGGATGCAGGGGATGGGGTTGGCGGTTTGTGAATGCTCAGGCCGGCTAGTGTCCCGTCCTGGAAATAACAGCTAAAATCAGGGGTGTCACCCGAGGTGCCCTGTGGCGCTTGGTCGTCCGATGCCTCCGCTGGTCCTCAGCGAGGACGAAGCTCAGCAGTTGCGGGCCCTT
>NZ_JAYGID010000142.1:0-5341 GCF_034931685.1 Synechococcus sp. CCY9202 | reverse complement strand
CTCGATTCATCGTGGCTGCAAGAGGCGCATCTGCACCTCCGGAATGACAGCCCGTCATTCCACCCTGTTCACCCTCTGATCAGGGCATTCGGGCCCCGGGTTTTACACCACGCAAAGGGACGCGGCCACACCTTCTTGATTGAGTGAAGCGATCATGTGCTGAACAAACGCCAGATCCCCAGCGTCCTTGGGAGGAATGCCGTAGCGATACCTTCCAAACCCATCGTGTTCAGCAGATTCACGACCCCAGTTCTTCAGAGAGAATGGAGGATTGGCAATCACCCGATCAAACCGCATCAGTTCGCCGTTCTCTACATGCTGAGGTTCGCCAAGAGTGTCTCCCTTGCGAATGTCCGCATTGAAGAACCCATGCAGGAACATGTTGAGTTTGCAGATCGCCCAGGTGCTCAGGTTCATCTCCTGACCAAACAACTGAATGTTCTGCTCGTTCTCCCCGTGTCGTGCCAGGTAGTTTCTTGATTGGAGCAACATCCCCCCTGAACCACAGGTTGGATCCAGTACCTTCATTCCTGCATGAGGTTTGATGAGTGCCACCAGCAACTGCACCACCTCACCAGGCGTATAGAACTCACCACCTTTTTTGCCCGCAGAATCAGCGAACATTTTGATCAGGTACTCATAGGCACTGCCCAACAGATCAGGACGATCAAAGTCCTCATTTCTCAGGCGGAACTTGGAGTAGTGGGAGAGCAGATCCCGAAGTTTGCCGTCATTGAGTTTGTTCTTGATGTTGAAGTCAATGGAAACCAGCACTCCCTCCAGTGTCGGGTTGTGCTCCTCAATTGCTTCGGTTGCTTTGTTCAATTCGGCGCCGATGTCGTGCTTGAGGTCCTTGAGGTTCTGCCACCTTCCTTTCTCAGGCACATAGAAGGTTCTGTCATACTCGTCCTTGTCATCAGCGAGTTCCTCTGCCTGCTCCTGGCTCTTGCCGCGATCTAGGTAGTACCGGACAACGCCCTCCCGTGCCTCGTCAAAGGCATCGGACAGGCGCTTGAGGAACAGCATCCCGAAGATGTAGTCCTTGAATTCCGAGGCATCCATGCTCCCCCGCAGGATGTCGGCACTCTTCCAAAGGAACGACTCCAGTTGGGAGAGGGTCAGTTTCTGCCCGATCTGGAAGGTGGGTTCTTGGGCAACGCCATTGCCACCAGTGGATCGGCGGGTGGTCGGCGCTGAGGGTGCTGAGTAGCGGCTGCCCCCAGGGACACCCTCTGCCAAGGCAATGCTCCCCCCACGACCACGACCCTTCACCACCAGGCCAAGGGTGAATGCCTTGTCTTTGACTGCCTCGTACTCCTCTTCGCTGATCTGCCGCTCTGCTGCCCGACTCAGCGCTCCTCGTGCTGACAGATTCCCGATGGTGCTTCCATCAGGGGGGAGCACCTCCAGCAGCAGATCACCCAGGTCCTCGCCTTCGTTCTGATTGGTGGGAATCGTCGCTGATTCGTTCACGATGACTGGGATCCTTTGTCCATTTTGCCCTCAGATCCCTGACATTGCTTGTTATGCCGCTTGCCGCATAAGGACTTAGGGCTTCTTGGACCAGATTCGCTCCAGTGCCTTGCGGAACTCAACCTCGTTCATCGGTCGTGCCCGGTCTCGCGTGCGGAGGGTGCTGCTGATCCACCAGACCTGGAGCCCCCCGAATGCAAGGGCAACCAAGCCAAGCTGGAAGTATCCGCTGTTCAGGTTCTCCATAACGCCGCTCCTTGTGACCTCTGACATCGCTTGCTCTGCTGATGCTGGCGCACTCCCCTCGGATCCAGTTGATAGGACGCTGACCCATTAGTTCCCGTCGTGATGGATCAATGCCTATGCCCTGCTGGTAGCGGGTCAGTGCAGGTGCCGTGGTGACAAACCCCGTCTCCAGGCATCTGAAAGAGGAGGGTCTGTCCCCGAAGGTTCTGAGTGTTGAAGGTGGGTCGCTCGGCGGGAGGTGGTGGTGTGCTGAAGGTGGGATGAGGCAAAGTGACTGCGCTGCAATTGATCTGCATATCCCATCGTGTTCACGGATGAAAACGGAAGATGGGGTAAATGTTGGGGTAAATCCCGACCTAATGCCCCAAAAGTGTCCAGGGTCGTCCAGGTGAGACCGAGATCGACGGACACCCTCTCCGTTTTCTATAAGTCCTGAGACGGGTCAGACTGTCTAAGACTGTTCGCATGACTGGGTTTTACCCCTTGCTGGCGTCTCATGTGGGCGCCTGATGTCCCCCTGTGTGCCCGCTCCGTTTTGTGGGATCTTTTGTGGGATGCAGGCACTCTTTTTGTGAGATAGGATTGTTTTGTGAGATGGCCATCCCTTGTGCGCAAACCTTTGACAGACGCGCAAATCCGCGCTCTTCCTCCCATCCCGAAAGGAGGGAAAAGGGAGGTCCTTTCCTGCGGACAGGGATTACAGATTGTTAACGAACCTGTCGTCGGCAATGTGCCATGTCGGCGGTTCATTCACAGGTATGTCCAGAAACTGCCTAACGGCAGAACCAAGCAGAATGAACTGTCCTTGGGCACCTATGGCAAAGGGGGTGGGCGTCTAAGAGACTGCTGAAAAACCCCTTCAAGGGCCATTCAGCCCGGGAACGCCTGACTCCGAGCCCAGTGTTCACGGGCGCTGCGCCCAGAGGTCAGACTCAAGTCATGGCGACCTCGGGACTTTTTCAGCAGGCTCCTAACGCTGGGTCAAGCGCGTCAAAAGGTCCTGGCGTTTAAGGAGTGGAGGAAGGAAGTTGGACTGTATGCACACCATGACCAATGGTTGTCCCTAAACCGTCCCAAGGAGACATCAGATGCACTCACACTCCGACAAGTATGCGATGCCTGGATGGCGTCCCCTTCAAGGCAGAAGAAAGCGCCGAGCACTCAGCAAGAGTGTCGGCGCCATTTGGATAATCATGTGCTTAAGGTCATATCACCTGACCGGTTGATCAAGGATCTGGAGTGGGACTCCGGTGATGGCAGTGGTGGGAGGCAACTGGTGCAACAGATCAGAAAAGGCATTGAGGCCCGCAAGTCCTATGACATGGCGAATCGCGTGATTCGCACTCTTGGACAGGTTTGCGACTTTGCGATAGAGCAAGGTTGGATGCGTCGCGGGCAGAATCCCTGCACCATTTCCCCGGATGATCGCGCACAACACCAAGCGAAGGGAAATCCAACCCTGACCGTTGATCAGGTGCCAAACTTTCTTCGGGAGCTTAGTGCTTATGGAGAGGGGAAATTTGATTTAGTAGCGACTGCCCTTAAGATGCACTTGTTGCTATGCACAAGACCTGGCGCTCTCGTTGCGATTGAGTGGTCTTGGGTCAATGAGAAGGATGCTCTGATTAAGATTCCTGGTTCAACTCCTGGTCTCAAGCGCCCATCGGATCAGAAGGGCATTGATCACTTGATTCCAATCGCTGATCCAGTGATGGAACTGCTAGATGTCCTAAAGCAAGTCAACGGAAGCAAGCAGCATCTATTTCACAGCCCACGAGGAAGAAAAGATCTGCACATTACACCCTCCGCATTGAATAACTTCCTGAAAGAGCAGCTTGATCTTGGAGGCAAATTAACTGCTCAGGGATGGCGGGATGTTGTGCAAACTGTTTCTCAGGATGATCTTGATTATTCATGGGAAGTGCCCGATAGGCAATTGGGGCATCTTCCCCATAAGAAAGGCGTTCGTGGGCACTATGACAACTCAGAACTGCTTGACAAGAGGCGTGAGTTTATGCGTGATTGGTCTAAATGGTGTATTAAGCAGGGGCTCGCTGTTCCGTAGGCCCCATTTACTTGTCTCAGACCCTCACTCAAGCCGCCTGACTTGCGTGTATTTGCTCATGGCACCACTCCTTAACCTCGGCTAGCGACCAGCGTGCCTGACGATTTCCAATGACAACTTGCTTGGGAAAGTCGCTATTACCGATCATTCGGTAGACTGTTGAACGAGAGAGAGAGGTAATCCTGATAACATCGTTGATCTTAATCAGTATTGGTTCCATAAAGGTTTAATAAGTATTGGGATTACTATTTTAGCATGGATTCCTCACCATGTCAACCCATTGGGCTAGTTGTCTGGGCACGATTGCGGTCCTCATCCCAGCGGAGATGCCATCATCAGTGTCTACCACTTTATTGCCCTAGGTAATCGGCTCAGTGAATGCCTGGCATGCATTAAACTAAGATAGTCTGGCATGACCGCCTCAGAGAAAGTTAAGCACTCAAAATATTCTAAGGAACCTCTGGACAACGAGCCCTCAAAGAGAGCCTGGAGCCGCATTAAGGAACCTCTGATTAACCTCATGTGATGGGTGGTTCTCCCTGGTGAGACTCATTGCGCCGCAATGCTCCCATTCTCTGGGTCCAGGGTTATCCAGAGGTTCCCTAGGCAATGAAAACTTTGACTACACTCTAAAACTACAGGCAATTAATAAAAAATGACTTTAGAAATAGCTAACTCTTTAAGGATCAAGACTTTGCTTAATCGTTAAGAATTATAACACCAGCTGAGCGTGGCTTCCCGCGTGCTGTGGCACCATGGCAAGTGTCCGGGCAGATGCTTTGCACATTTAAGGTGTCTGATGACATCTGTTGGCAACAGGAACCAGCAACTCGTACTGCAATAGGCAATAGACTTTTGTATCCCACTTGAATGCAGTTCATCGCCAGGTAGCTGTCTTGACACTCCTTAAGAGTTTGCTGAAAAAGTCCCGAGGCCGTCATGCCTTAAGCCTTACCTTTGGGCGCAGCGCCCGTGAACACTGGGCTCGAAGTCAGGCGTTCCCGGGCTGAATGGTCCTTGACGGGGTTTTTCAGCAAACTCTTAAGTATGCAGCAGAAAACCTATAAGAAGTATTCGCTTGTGAATGATCACTCTGTTCTTCGTGATGACAGCGTGAGCAGCAAAAGAAAAGGTAAGCCTCTCAACACTAATGCAGACATTCCTTTCGCATGGGAGTACGGCCCCCACGGTGAGTGGTTCCCCGATGACCCCGATGAAATTCTGGATGCTAGTTAGATCCTGATGTAGATACAAGGAGATTGCTCTGCTGTAGCTTTGCCGGGGGGGGGTCTAAATGGACGCTTATAAGCAATCATGCAAGTGTAGAGCATCTGAGCTCACAATTTCACAGAGATGCCATTAGCAGGCGGGCTCATCCTGTGTATACGCCTCTGTTTTCACAATCACACCCCACAGCAGCTCGCCACCCTCTTGGCGTTTCACCAGCAGGCAGCCGATGAGGTCGGGGGCATCCTGCTCGGCGGGGCGGGCGAAGAAGGATTGGGGCAGGTGCTGGGAGGGATTGGTGGCTATGGGTGTGGCTGTGTGTGAAAGCAC
>NZ_JAYGID010000141.1:0-13876 GCF_034931685.1 Synechococcus sp. CCY9202 | reverse complement strand
CGGGATCCGCTCCTCGATCGAGACGTAGGAGAACAAGGAGCCGCTGCGCTCCTGCTGACCTCGCATCAAACCTGGGGCAGTTGACTCATTCTCGCAGAGGAAGCGGGGTTTTTCAGCAAACTCTTAAAGCGATCGCGCTGTGTCGATGAGACATCATCAGAAAGGAAATTTGCAACATGATTTTCTGGCCGCTCGCTTGGCAATGAAACAAATGAAACACCACCACTCGGCACGCCGGTCAGCAGAATCTGCGCTCCTGGCAGATTGAAGGCATTATCCATATCTCCCTGAAGCATATCGAAACCTCAGCACATCGAACAGGAATGCATAGTCCCGTCGACAGAGGTGAGGAGCGCGTTCAGCTCGGATCCATTCACCTGATCCCGCCAGATTTGTCGTTGCATCTCCGCAAATCAAGCCTGCCACGATCAGCCGAGAACGAATCCACCATCCACCACCAGAGTCGAACCCGTGATGTGTGCAGCCTTCTGCGAGCAAAGAAACAGGACACTGTCGGCAATGTCCTGGGGCGAGAGAATCCCACCGAGCGGCAAACCGGATGCCAGGTTTTCTGCCGCCATCGGTGCAGACGTATGTTCTGTGCTCTCAAGGAAACCTGTCAGCATCGGAGTTAGAACGGGCCCGGGAGACACCTCATTGATCCGAACACCCCATCGCGCACACTCCGCCGCTGCCGACTTGGTCAACAGGGTCACCGCACTCTTGCTGGCGTTGTAAAGACTGTTCCCTCGGAATGCACGCTGACCTGCAACCGACCCAACGTTGACAATCGAGTCACCACCATCACGCATCGCTTCCACCTCAGAGCGCAGGCACAGAAATAAGCCCCGGGCGTTTGTTGCGAAGATCACATCAAAATCAGGGCAAGCTTGACGCGATCCGTCCGCTGGGGTGCCTCCCATCCCGAACCCTACGCGAAAGGCAGTCAATGCAGCGTCATGCAACAAACCGCCATCCCCATCAACCAGCCAACACCAGAAGCCTTGAAGCGATCAAGACCTTCTGGAATGAAACCAGTTGCAGAAGCAGGCCCAGCTGATGCAGATAACCGCAGAATTGAGCCGGGTCAGATGGAACCTTGAGCATGGGCTTCTTCTTCAGCGAGTCGCCATAGCACTGTTGGAACGCAGCAGCCCAACCTGCTCACCTCCAGGCGATCGAGAATCATCGAAGAAATCATGTTCGGTGGACCTGGCCAAGTGGCAGCTGCCATCTCCGGCCCCACGTCACTGTAAAAAAGTCATACTATGACACCCACCACTCAGCACCTGGCTTCTCCTGTGGCGCCTCTGTCCGTCCCTGGCGTTCCACGTCTCGTAGTGCGATGGCTTGGTCTGGCCGCGCTCGCTCTTGGGGCGGTCAGCTGCAGTTCCAGCATCACGACTCTCACCGTGCCGGTGAGTCGCTGGCCGGGATATGAATTTTTTCCTCTGGCCCATGAACTGGGGCTGGACCGGCGCCATGGGCTCTCCCTCAACCTGAAGACCTACGCCAATCCCCAGGACATCGTGCACGCCTACTTACGCGGAGATCTTCAGCTGGCCCAGCTGACCACCGTGGAGGCCGTGGACCTCTGCAACCGGGTTCCGAAACGGTGCCCGGTGGTGGTGCTGGTGCTGGACGAGTCCCGTGGAGGGGATCAGGTAGTGGTGAAACGCTCCCTTGACTCCATTGCCCAGCTCCGCTCCCTGCCGGTGGCCATCACTCCGTCCACCTTGGGCCCGTTTGTTCTGAGCCGAGCCCTGGCCCGTCACGATCTCACACTGGATGATGTCGAGCTGAGTCCCATGCCCCTGGAGGCGATGCCGGATGCTCTGGTCCGTGGTGATGTGGCTGCCGCTGCCATGTTCCCGCCCTTTTCGGATCAGGCCATCGCTACCGGCAAGGTCCGCCCGCTGTTCACCAGCCGCGAGATTCCAGGCGAGATCTTCGATATTCTTGTCGTGGATCCTGACTTCCTGGCCAGCCGTCGACGAGATCTGGTCCGCCTGCTGCGTGTCTGGCAGGACGCCCACAATGAGGCGGATGAGCGGCCCCACCCGGCTATCGCCATCATGGCCCGGCATGAAGGTGTGACAGAGAAGGCTTTCCGTGACTCTCTCAAAGGCCTGGTGTTCCTGTCCCTCACCGAACAACAGCCACTGTTCGCCCCAGACGGAATTCTTGAGCGTAACCTCAGGATATTGCGGGAGGTTCAGGCTTACCTGAACCTGCTTCCCGCCGATGCACCCTTGCCGCCGATCGACAACTCGATCATTCAGGAGGCTCTCAGCAGCGAAGTTTAGCTGCTATCAGCGCAGGGGAACAGAGCTGTCCTGCGCATCTTCGGTCTTCAATTCCACGGAAACATCGGCAGACGGCTCAGCAACGGTCACGCCATGACGGCCCAGACGCCCCTTGCGGACATACAGGGCCTGGTCGGCTCGTTCCTCAGCAGGCTTGCTGATTCATCGCGCTGCGGGATGGCGCAGGCAACACCGATGCTGGCGGTGACCCACCCGACCACGGGGCTCGAGCCATGGACGAGCGCCATGGCGTCCAGGGTAGCGAGGATATCGTGGGCCAGCTTGGTGGCTTCAGCCAGTGGGGTTTCAGGCAGTAACACCGCAAATTCCTCACCTCCGATCCGACACACCAGGTCAGAGCTGCGCCGGGCCTGGCTGCGGATGACGTCGGCGATGGTCCTCAAGCAGGCGTCCCCCTGCACATGTCCGTAGAGATCGTTGTAGAGCTTGAAGTGATCCACATCCAGCAACAGCAGGCTCAACGGTTGTCCACTGCGGAGACCTCGGCTCCATTCCTCGCTCAGTCCCTCATCAAAGCTGCGGCGGTTGCCGACAGCTGTGAGGCCATCGGTGCTGGCCAGGGATTTCAACTGTGCCGTGAGTTCCTGTCCTTCTGTCACCAACTTCAAGAAGCTGCGCATCAGGCTGCCGATCTCCATGGGGGCATTCTTGATTGTGGAGCTCAGGAGGGCGGTGTTCACATCTTCCCCAGGAGTCTTCATCAGCTGCTCGAGTTGCAACAATGGCTTCAGAATCCGATCCGAGGTTCGCCAGGCAAACAGCAGGCCCACAAGCCAACCCAGCGCCAGTCCTGTCAACCAGAAGGCAAAGCCAGTCCTCAGCGCCTGATTCTCCTTTCGCTTGAGTGTGTCGCGCTGGTCGTCGAGTTTGCGCTGCAACGCCGACAGCTCTTCCCCGTGGCGCCGGATGGCGGTGATGGCCGGGTCACTCAGCATCGTTTCCAGAACAGCGGACGACACCGGCTGTTGTCTGGCCTGGGCGGATCGGACCTCTGCTGCCGTTCTCTCCAGGTTGCGCAACACCTGAACCGAGAGCAGGCGGATGGCTTCCAGTTCCCGATGGAAAGCGGGATCAGCTGAGGCCATGACCAAGGAAGCCAGCTGTTCGTCCAGTGAAGCGCTGAAACCCCTGAGGCCCTCAATGTCGCGATCCAGCTGGTTGATCAGCTCAGCAGGGGGGCCTGGTAGTAAGTATTGGCCCATGTGGGGCACAGCCTGCAGCAGGTTGAAGCTGAGGTGGGTGAGACTGTCAGATTGAAGCGCGACCCGACTGGCCTGGACCGAGATCCGATGGCTGGTCCAGGAACTCAGGGCCCAGCCCCCCATCGCGGCTACGGTGACGATCGCCAAGGTGGTTGTCTGGATCGCGAACAGTCGCCGACGAAGTCCCACACCCCATGGCGTCTTTGTCGTAAGATCTTAGGGCGGATTCGACGCCCCGGCAGATTGAGCGTCGTCCGGTCAACTGGGAGCCAGGACTGAATGATCGCGGTGTCACGGGACCAGCCTGGTGTAGCGCTGCGATCCAGGTGATTCATCACAGTCATCGCCAGCACTTTCGTCTGGCTCAACAGCACCACCAGCTGCTTTCCGCGTGTGATGCCGGTGAACACCAGGTTGCGCTGCAGCACGGCGTACTCCTACGGCAGCAAGGGAATCACCACCGCCAGGTCTTCACTTCCCTGACCTTATGAATCGTGCAGGGATAGGCCGGCAGCCGATTGTCGAGTTCACCCCAACCATCGATCACCGCACGCCCGTAAAAAAAGCACGGTCTGTTTGCTGTTGTCGGCATGCAACGCATCCATGGTGCCCACAACTCCGCTGAACATATCCCTATCGTCGTTGTTGACATCTCCACCACCTTGTCGCCGGCGGCAAAGCGCCAGCAGCAGGTCGAACTCCAGCAGCCGCTTCGGTGCCCGCTCGCCATGGTGGGTTCGATGCTCGTCGATCCCCCCGGCGCCGAATCAAAGTGCCCGGACTTGAAGCCGTCCCCCTCGGCAGCGTGACGATCAGCAGCCGCCTCGACAACGGTCCGGTCCAGGATCCGCGGCTCAAGCCGCGCCTCAGTGTGATCATCCCACTGCTGAATGAGGCCCGTGCTGCCCGGCAGTTCGGCGCGGCGTGGCAAGCGATGGCAGCCAGCGGCGCTGAGGTGCTGCTGGTCGATGGCGGCAGCGAAGACGGCACACTCGTGCTGATTCAGCAGCTCGGCCTCCAGGTCGTTGCGGCAGAGCGGGGCCGGGGCCGGCAGCTGCAGGCGGGAGCCGAGCGCTCCAGCGGCGAGATCCTGCTCTTCCTGCACGCCGATACGCAGCTGCCCGCCGATGGCCTGGAGCTGGTGCGCCGCAGCCTGCAGGGCCCCCGCTGCTGGGGCCGGTTCGATGTGCGCATCGACGGGCAGCAACGGATGCTGGCGGTGGTGGCCTGGGCCATGAACCTGCGCTCCCGCCTCAGTGGCATCGCCACCGGCGATCAGGCCATGTTCATGACCCGCGAGGCTTACCGGCAGAGCGGCGGGTTCAGGCCGCAGCCGCTGATGGAAGACGTGGATCTCTCAGCCCGGCTGAAGGTCCTCGCCCCACCCGTCTGCCTCAAAGCCCGGGTGACGACCTCAGGCCGGCGCTGGGAGCGGAACGGCGTCGTTCGCACGATCCTGCTGATGTGGAGCCTGCGGCTGGCCTATCGGCTTGGGGTGCCGGCCTCGACCCTGGCCCGGCTGTATCGCTGAGGATTGATCTCAGGCCCGGGCTCGACGCCTCGGTTCAGCAACAGGCGCTGCCCGTTGAGGCAGAGGTGAAGGGCAGGGCTCCGCCGCAGCCGGGAAACAGGCCGTAATGGTGGCTGAAGTCGCCGATGAAGCTGAAATGGGGCGCCAGGCGACTCTCGGCAAGCATGCGGTAAGTGTTGCCACACACCGGAAACACCCGGCCCGTCTCGATGGCGTGGTGCTGATCGAAGCGCAGCAGATGGGGGTGGGCCGGAATCGTGCCGCGATAGATCACCGCCTGGCCGTGATCTTCACAGGCATCCTCCAAGCCATCGATCCGGAACAGGCGATAGGTAGCGGAGAAAAAGCGGATCTCTCCGGTCTTGGCGGCCAGGTCAGGGTCGGTGATCGCCAGGGGACGATCCGCCACCAGCCGTGGATCCAGGAAGCCGGCCTGTTGAGCCAGCCGCCGGAAATCGTTCCAGTAGAGGGCGCCGCTGAGGCACTCGCCGTAGAGCACCGGATCCTGGCGCAGGGCCTCAGGGATGCGCCGGTCGGCATACACATCGGCGAAGTAGAACTCCCCGCCAGGCTTGAGCAGCTGCCGCACCCCCTGCAACACCGCCAGCTTGTCGGTGGAGAGATTCACCACACAGTTGGAGATGACCAGATCGAAACTGGCGGGCTCCAGATGGAGCTGATCCAGCTGCTCGATGATGCCGGCGACAAAGCGCACATTCGCGTAGCCGAACTGCTCGGCGTGGTACTCGCGGTGCCGGTTGGCGACGGCCAGCTGCTCGGGCGTCATGTCGACGCCCACCACCTCACCGCTGGGGCCCACCAGCTGGGCGAGAAGGTAGGCATCCCGGCCGCTGCCGCAGCCCAGGTCCAGCACCCGGGCCCCCTCCAGCAGGGGTGGCGCCACCAGGCCGCAGCCGTAGTAGCGCGACAGCACCTCGGGGTGGAGGCGCGCCAGCAGGGGCCTGAGCTCCGGCGGCACGGCGGTGGCATCACAGCAGGCCGTGGTGCGCAGGTCGTCGCTGCTGGTGAGGGTGGAGCCGTAGTACTGCCGCACCACGCTGGTGAGTTCAGCGGCGCCACTGGAGCAGGTGGAGGGATCGGCGGTCATGGGGTCTCAGGGGAGCGGCGCAGGGCGCACAGGGGTCAGGCCTGTTGCAGGCGCTGACCACCGGCGGAAGGACTTCACTCTGGATCAGGGGTTCGACGACTGTGGCGCCACTCCGGAACCGCTCTTCCACTGCCAGGGTTGGCGGCAGCCCGCCGGGTCCCTCCGCCGATCACCGCCGTGAGCGAAACCTGCCGCACGATCCTCTTCGCCAAGGCGCCGGTGCCCGGCCAGGTCAAGACCCGCCTGATCCCCGCCCTCGGAGCCCGGGGGGCGGCGGCCCTGGCTGCCGCGATGCTGGAGCGCACGGCGGCCAGTGCGAGCGAGGCCGCCCTCGGCCCGGTGGAGCTCTGCGTGGCGCCCTCGCGGCAGTTGCCCCTCTGGCAGGAACTGAACCTGCCGCCGGATCTGGCCTGGAGTGAGCAGGGGGAGGGGGATCTGGGGGCGCGAATGGCGCGGGCGGCGCGGCGCGCCCTGGCGATGGGTGAACCGGTGCTGCTGATCGGCATGGATTGCCCCGCTCTGGGCACCCGCCAGTTGCGCAGCGCTGCCGCCCAGCTGCGGGATCACGATGCAACGCTGCTACCCAGCCAGGATGGGGGCTACGTGCTGCTGGGCCTGCGGCGGTTTGAGATCAGCCTGTTCGAGGCCATGCCCTGGAGCACCCCAGTGGTGCTGGAGCAGACGCGGCGGCGTCTAACAGCGGCAGGCTGGTCCTGGCAGGAGCAACCGCCACTGGTCGACATCGACACCCCCGCAGACCTGGCCAGCCTGGATCCGCACCTTCTGGAGCTGGCGCGGCGCTGGGCCCCGGACCTCATTGCCTGCCAGACCTCACCGCCGGAATGAGGGGGCTCACTCCAGCGCGCCGCCGCAGCTGGAGCCGCTGCCGGCCGTGCAGCCGAAGCAGTGGTTTGCCACCGCGATCGGCTCAGAGGCTGGATCCCAGTGCAGCAGATCCTGCAGGTGAGCGCGGCGACCCTCGGCCCCCGAGGTGGCACCGAGGGGAAGCCGCAGCTGCTGGTTGAAATCACAGTCGTAGAGGGTTCCCTGCCAATCGACACTGATCAGCGAGCGACACATCACCTGGGCCAGATTCGTCTCACGGTGGCTGCTGCGAAGCCGCTGCTGATAGGCCTCCAGCTCACCACTGGACTGCAGCACGGCCGCATAGCGCTGGATCGGCATGTTGGCCAGGGCAAACAGCTGGTTGAACACGATGCCGAAGTCGGCCGCGAGCACCCGTTTGTAGTCGGCCTCGAGGCTGGCCTGGGGCGGCGGCAGCACTGGGCCCTGGGGGTTGTAAACGAGGTGAAGCTCAAGGCCGGACCCGGGCCGGCCGTAGCCGAGGGCGTTGAGCTGGCGCAGAGCCGCGATGCTGCGCACGAACACACCATCGCCACGCTGCCGGTCGACATTGCTGGCCGAATAGCAGGGCAGCGACGCCACCACGGTGACGCCCTGCTCGGCAAGAAAGACCGCCAGATCCTCCTGGCCCGGTTCACTCAGGATCGTGAGATTGCAGCGGTCGATCACCGTCACCCCCAGCTGCCTGGCGGCCACCACCAGCTCGCGGAAGCGGGGGTGAAGCTCCGGCGCGCCGCCCGTGAGGTCGAGGGTGTGGATCCGGCGGGCCAGCAGCACCTGGGGGATCAACGCCAGGGAGGCGTCGTCCATCATCTCGGTGCGGCTGGGACCGGCATTCACATGGCAGTGGCTGCAGGCCTGATTGCAGCGGTAGCCGAGGTTGACCTGCAGGGTGGTGAGGGCACCGCGGCGGATGGCCGGGAAGGTGATGGTGGGTGTGGGTGCTGCGTCCTCCAGCGGCACGGCTGATCTCTGTTGGCCAGCCGTTCTCTGGTGCACGGCCGTTCTCTGGTGCTCTGACAAGGCCATCTCAGATGCTGGGGAGGATGCGGAGACCCTTGGGTTGTGCGTCTGATCTTGGCCAACCCTGCTGTCCGGTGTGCCAGCAAGGCGAGAGACCACCGACGCCAACCTTGACTCTCCAGTGAAGAGGAGCCCATACGGTGGCCTCATTCGCCTTGTTGTGATGCCAGCAGGCACGCTTCGGATCAGCTTCATGGCCCTGGCTGCAGCTGCGCTGTTGTCGTACACGATGTCTTTCGGGGCCTTCGCCCAGGTGGATCCCCACGAGGGTCATCGCGGCATGGACGGCATGCCAGGCATGACGACCCCAACCGGAGAGGATCCTGCCCATGCCGGTCATGCCCATGACGTGGGCCCGGCCGGCGCCACCTACGACCTGCGCTTCATCGACGGCATGGTGCAGCACCACACCGGTGCCCTGCGCATGAGCGAATTCGTCTTCGACATCGGCCAACCCGGTGTCGGGGCCCTGGGCAAGAGGATCTGGCGGGATCAGGCCAATGAGATCCGCGCCATGGGCCTCTGGCGCAAGGCCTGGTACCCGCAGGCTCCCGTCTATCCGGTGGCGCTGGCAGCAGGCGGCGATCCCAACAGCCTGTCTGGTCTGACCCGCATGAGCCAGGCCCAGATCGACGGCATGCGGATGATGGGCGACGGACCCACCAGGGAGAACCGGGTGGTGTGGTTCCTCGAAGGGATGCTCGACCACCACGGCGGCGCGCTGATCATGGCCCACGACGCCCTGGCCAAGAGCACCAACCCCACGATCCGGCGCTTCGCGCGGCAGGTGATCGTGGCGCAACGGGCCGAGATCCGGGAGCTGCGCCGCATGCTGGCGGTGGAGGGGTTGCGCAAGCCTGAGTACCACAAGTACGACGCGCTCTTTACCCTCTGAGCTCCAGGCCACGACTTCGGCAAGGACACGTTCCCAAGGTCCCTGCAGCGTGTCACCAGGGCATGAGCTGATCTGCTCGTACACCAGAAGATCAAGCCCTCTTGACTCTCCTGCAAGATGGAGACATTAAGGTGTTTGAAATCCCCCGTCAGGCGCTTGGGTATGGGATTCCAAGGGATCGATCCAGATCATTCCAGCCCCCCACGCGCGTCACGGCTGCACGGTCGGGGGTGGCTGTTAGCCGCGATCCTGGCGGGGCTCTCCGTGGTCGGTGTTGGCTACTGGCTTGCGCCGTCCACCATCCGGACATCGGTTGCCAGTAGTGCCTCGATATCCGAGTCCTCGGCTGCAGACCGGCATGTGATCGCGTATCGAACGGCCAGCTGCGGTTGCTGCAAGGGGTGGCTGGATCACCTGCGCACCGAGGGCTTCAGCGTGGAGGATCACGTGGTGGCTGATCTGGAGACGATCAAGCGCAACCTGAAGGTCCCCGCCGACCTGGCGTCCTGTCACACCGCCACGGTGGCTGGCTATGCGATCGAGGGACACGTCCCAGCCAAGGCGATCGAGCTGCTGCTGCGGCAGCGACCCGCGGTGGCGGGCATCGCCGTGCCGGGCATGCCCCTTGGTTCGCCGGGCATGGAGTCGTCTCTGGGGAGCGAGTCCTACACGGTCTTCTCCTTCGGCAGCGACGGATCCCACCGTCCCTTCCTGCAGATCCCCGCCTGAGGGAGCGATGGCATTGCGACTCGGCCGCCGCCCCTTTCTTGCCCTGGTGGCCGGTGCCTCCGCAAGCGCCGCCGGCGCCGCCCTGCTGGGACGCTCGGGACAGCTCCGCTCGGCAGGCAGCGCCAGCGCGACCGCTCCGTCCCGCCTGCGCTCCAGCGGCGGACGGTTGGACCTGGATCTGGTGGCGCAGGAGACCGAAGTTGCGACCCCAGGGGGGCCGGCCAGGGCGCTCACCTACAACGGCTTGCTGCCAGGGCCCCTGCTGGAGATCGATCCGGGTGATGCCGTGCGGATCAACCTGCACAACCGCCTGCCTCGCCCCACCAACATCCACTACCACGGCCTCCACATCCCTCCTGGCGGCAGTGCCGACAACGTCTTCCTGAGCGTGGGCCCAGGCAAAAGCCACTCCTACGCCTTCACCCTGCCGGCCGACCATCCCGCCGGCACCTTTTACTATCACCCCCACAGCCACGGCACGGTGGCCGATCAGGTGTTCGGCGGCCTGGGAGGGATGCTGATCGTGCGCGGTGCCCTCGATCGGATCCCCGCGGTGCGGGCCGCCGCCGAGCAGGTGCTCTTCCTCAAGGATCTTGCCGCTGAGAGGGGCTCCAGCCCGATGGGCATGGGACTGATGCTGGGGCGCGAGGGAGCGGTGCTCACCGTCAACGGCCAGGTGAACCCGACGCTCTCGATGCCCGCCGGTGGTCTGCTGCGGCTACGGATCGTGAACGGCTCCAGTGCCCGCTTCTGGCGACTGGCACTGGAGGAGCATCCCTTCCACCTGATCGCCACCGATGGCGGTGCCCTCGAAGCACCGGTGGAGCTGGCGGAGCTGCTGCTGGCCCCCGGCGAGCGCGCCGAGGTGCTGGTGCGCGGCGAGCGGCAGGGCGGCCGCTACCGGCTGCTGAACCTTCCCTACACCCGGGGGGCCGGCGGAATGATGGGTGGCATGGGCATGGGATCAGGCCCTGGACAGCAGGGTCCGGTGTCGATCGCCACCCTGACCTACGCGGGATCGGTGGCGCCCCTGCCGCTGCCGGAGCGCCTGCTGCCGGTCGAGCTCCTGCCGGAGCCGGTGCGCCGTCGCCGCTTCGTGCTCAACCACGGCATGGCCCCCGGCATGGGCATGGTGTTCCTGATCAATGGCCGCCCCTTCGACCACGGCCGGATCGATACCCGCGTGCGTCTCGGCGATACGGAGGAGTGGGAACTGGTGAATGTCGGAGTGATGGACCACCCCTTTCACGTGCACATCAACCCCTTCCAGGTGATCAGCCGCAACGGCAAGCCCGAGCCCTTTCGCGCCTGGAAAGACGTGGTGCTGCTGCGCCCAGGCGAAACGGTACGGATCAGAACCCGTTTCGACGACTTCACCGGGCGCAGTGTGTACCACTGCCACATCCTCGATCACGAGGAGCTGGGCATGATGGGCATTCTGGAGATCACCGCCTGAGCGGACGCGATCAACCTGGATCCCCCTCCTGCCTCACTCCACCTCCAGCACGCCTCGCACCATGTTCATGCCGCAGTGGAAGGGATAGGTACCGGCTTCGGTAGGCGGCAACTCCAGGGTTGTGGTGGCATCAAGGGGCAGATCAAGGGTTTTGTGGAAATCGGGGAAGATCACCTGGGCCACACAGCCGCTCGGATCGATCCGGTGAAAAGCCAGCCGCATCGGCTGGCCGGCCTTGACTCTGATTCTTGAGGGCGCATAGCCACCATCCACGG
This sequence comes from Synechococcus sp. CCY9202, assembly GCF_034931685.1. Lineage (NCBI taxonomy): Bacteria > Bacillati > Cyanobacteriota > Cyanophyceae > Synechococcales > Synechococcaceae > Synechococcus > Synechococcus sp. CCY9202. The sequence goes on along the minus strand of NZ_JAYGID010000141.1, from coordinate 2,466 downwards.
TGATGGTGATCTCCTGCAGGCCCTGCTCCCCTTCGCGGGCCGCCACCCCATCGCCATGGCGACCCAGGAACCACCACAGTTCCCAGACGATCAACGCCACACCCACGGTGGCGACCAATGCCTTCAGCGCCATGGGCTGCTCGATCGTGCGCCAGAGCGGTTCGGCATGGATCAAGTCGGCAGCAAAGAGATGGGTCATCAGCTGGCTGCAACGGGCAGGGGCGTGGGCCGAAAGTTCCGCAACCTCAGGGCATTGCTCACCACCGACACCGAGCTGAAGGCCATGGCGGCGCCGGCGATCATCGGGCTGAGTAGCCAGCCGGTGAGCGGAAAGAGAACACCGGCGGCGATCGGAATGCCGGCCACGTTGTAAGCGAAGGCGAAGAACAGGTTCTGGCGAATGTTGGCCATGGTGTGGCGACTGAGCTCGATCGCCGCCGGCACGCCGGCCAGGTTGCCGGAGATCAGCGTGATGTCGCTGGCGGCGATCGCCACATCGGTGCCGGTGCCCATGGCGATGCCCACATCCGCCTGGGCCAGGGCGGGGGCGTCGTTGATGCCGTCGCCCACCATCGCCACCAGGCCCTCGCCCTGCTCCTGGAGCTTGCGAATCACCGAAGACTTGTCGGCGGGGCGCACCTCGGCGATCACCCGCTCGATCCCCACCTGGGCGGCCACCACCTCGGCGGTGCGGCGGGCGTCGCCGCTGAGCATCACCACCTGCAATCCCAGGCGCCGCAAGGCGGCAACGGCGGCTTCTGAACTGGCTTTGAGGGGATCCGCCACGCCGAAGCAGGCCTCGATCCGCCCGTCCACCACCACCGCCGCCACACTGCAGGCCAGGGCCTCCAGCCGCTCCACCAGGGGCTGGAGGGCTTCGGTGTCGATGCCGAGCTCGGGGAACCAGCGCGGGGTGCCGACCAGCACCTGCTGGCCGGCAATGACTCCCTGCACGCCGCGTCCCGCCACGGCCTCGAAGCCCGCCACCGCCGGGAGGTTGCCCGGGTTGAGCTGGCGTGTGGCATAGGCCACGATCGCCTCGGCCAGGGGATGCTCCGAGCGGGATTCCAGCGCGGCCGTCAGGGCCAGCAGGCTGTCAGCCGGCACCACCCCACCGGACAGTCGCTCGAACTGCGTCACCTCCGGCTGGCCGCGGGTGAGGGTGCCGGTCTTGTCGAGCACGATGGTGCGCAGCTTGCCGGCGGTTTCGAGGGCCTCAGCGCTGCGGAAGATCAGGCCGTTCTCCGCCCCTTTGCCGGAGGCCACCATGATCGAGGTGGGGGTGGCCAGGCCCAGGGCACAGGGACAGGCGATCACCAGCACGCTCACCAGAAACAGCATCGCCAGCACCGGATTGCCGCTGACCAGGAACCAGATCACGAAGGCGGCGATGGCCAGGGCGATCACCACCGGAGCGAACCAGCTCACCACCTGATCCGCCAGGCGCTGCACCCGGGTGCGGGAGCTCTGGGCCTGACGCACCAGCTCGACGATCTGGGCCAGCACCGTGTCGCCCCCCACCCGGCTGACGCGGAAGGTGAAGCTGCCGCTGCGGTTCATCGAGGCGCCGATCACGGCATCGCCCGCCGCCTTGGCCACAGGCGTGGGTTCACCGGTGAGCATCGATTCCTCCACCCAGGAACTGCCCTCACACACCACCCCATCGGTGGGCAGCTTCTCCCCAGGGCGCACCTGCACCAGATCGCCCACCACCACCTGGGACACGGGGATCTGGACCACCTGGCCGTCCCGCAGCACCCGGGCGGTGGGGGGCTGGAGCTGCAGCAGACGCCGGATGGCCTCGGAGGTCTGTCCCCGGGCGCGGGCCTCCAGCAGGTTGCCCAGCAGCACCATGGCGAGGATCACGGCTGTGGTTTCGTAATAGACGTCTGCCGGCAAATCTTCGGCGATCAGCAGCTGGGGAAAGACGGTGCTGAACAACGAGGTGAGCCAGGCGATGCCGGTGCCGGCCGCCACCAGGGTGTTCATGTCGGCGCCATGCTGGCGAAAGGCCGAGGCGGCGCCGCTGAAGAAGCCCCGGCCGCACCAGAACAGCACCGGCGTGGTGAGGATCAACTGGGTCCAGGGACTGGTGAACCAGGCCGGCAGGAAGGGCAGGCTGTGGACCCCGAGCATGTGGGGCAGGTTCGAGAGCATCACCAGTGCGGTGAGCACCACCGCCACACTCACCTTGCGGCGCAGCTGGGTGAGCTCCCGGGCCAGCTCCCGCTCCATGCCGTCCGCCGATCGGGCCATGCCATCCGTCGATGCGGCCATGTCATCCTCAAATATCTAGAAGGTTCTGCTCACTACTAAGAGCTGAAATCTTCAAAGCAAGGCTTGATTAGGTAGCAAGCTCCGCTCTCCTGAGGAGACGCTCGGGACGTGCGGTGCAGATACAGACGGCATGAACCACCCGGTCTGTCATCGCCGAAAGATTGAAGCGCCGGTTGAAACGGTAAGTGA
>NZ_JAYGID010000140.1:0-16739 GCF_034931685.1 Synechococcus sp. CCY9202 | reverse complement strand
GTGATCGCGCCGTCACGCCGCTGCCGGGGCTGGTGCTGGTGGGCTCCCACGTTCCCCTGGCCGATGCCCAGCTGGAGCGGTTGCTCGCCGATCCGGCCTGCGCCGGCGTGGAGGTGGAGGTGCGCCGCCTGGCCCGTGTGCTGGAGGGGCCGCTGCCGGCGCCGCTGCTGGCCTCGCTCGAGCAGGACTGGCGGCAGGCCTTGCGGCGGATCCTTACCAGCGGCCGCACGCCGGTGCTGTTCAGCAGCCGCGGGGAGCTGCTCTGCCGGAGTGCCACCGAGCGCCGCGCCTTCGGGCTGGCACTGGCGGCCCTGATGGCCCGGCTGGCAGCCAGCCTGGCGCCGGATCTCGGCTATCTGATCAGCAAGGGCGGTATCACCACCCACACCCTGCTGGCCGATGGACTGGATCTGGCGGCGGTGGATCTGCGCGGCCAGCTGCTGCCGGGGTTGTCACTGGTGCAGCCAGCGGGTGCCTGTGGTCCGCTGGCGGGCCTGCCGCTGCTCACCTTCCCGGGCAATCTCGGCGACGCAGACACCTTGCACCTCAGCTGGCTGTGGATGGAGGGGCGAGCCGCTCCCGCCCATGGGGCGCTTGGAAATCGATGGATGGACCCAGGGGCACCACGCCGGAGGGGTTGATCGTGGGGTGGCTCTGGTAGTAGTGCCGCTTGATGTGATCGAAGTCCACCGTGGCGGCGATGCCGGGCATCTGATACAGCTCGCGCACATAGGCGAAGAGGTGGGGATACTCGACCAGGCGGCGACGATTGCACTTGAAGTGCCCCACGTAGACCGGATCGAAGCGCACCAGGGTGGTGAACAGGCGCCAGTCGGCTTCGGTGCGTTGGGTTCCGAGCAGATAGCGGTGCTGGCTGAGGTGCTGCTCCAGCCAGTCGAGCGTGGCGAACAGGGGCTCGAATGCCTCCTCATAGGCGGCCTGGCTGGTGGCGAAGCCGCACTTGTAGACGCCGTTGTTCAGCGTGTCGTAGATCCGGGCATTGAGCCGGTCGATCGCGGGGCGCAGGGGCTCGGGGTAGTAGTCGCCCGGCCGGGCCCCGAGCTGGTCGAAGGCGGAGTTGAGCATCCGGATGATCTCGGACGACTCATTGCTGACGATCGTGCCCCGCTGCCGGTCCCACAGCAGCGGCACCGTGACGCGGCCGCTGCAGTGAGGATCGGCCTGGGTGTAGAGCTGATGCAGGAAGCGCGCCTGGCACACGGGGTCAGGGATGACGCCGGGGCCTGGATCGAAGGTCCAGCCGTGCTCGCCCATGAACCAGTGCACCACCGAGATCGGCAGCAGATCCTCAAGGCCCTTCAACGCCCGGACGATCAGGGTGCGGTGCGCCCAGGGGCAGGCCAGCGATACGTACAAGTGGTAGCGGCCTGCTTCGGCGGGGAAGCCGCCCTCACCGCTCGGGCCGGCGGAACCGTCCGGTGTGATCCAGTTGCGAAAACGGGCGCTGTCCCGCACGAAGCGACCGCCGCTGGCACTGGTGTCGTACCAGCGATCCTGCCAGGCCCCATCCACCAGAACGCCCACGTGTTTCTCCTCAGGTAGCGCTGGCGCGGAAGCTGCGCTCCAGCAGCTGCACCGGATGGACCACCGGCAGCGGGGCCGCCCCACCGGGTGTGTCGTCCAGGTGGCGGCGGATCTGGAGGCTGCAGCCGATGTTGGCGCTCACCACCAGATCGGCTCCGGTGCCGCGCAGGTCGTCGGCCTTGATCCGTCCGAGGGCGGCGGCCTCCTCCGGTTGCACCAGGTTGTAGATGCCGGCGCTGCCGCAGCACACCCCCGCCTCCACCGCCTCACGGATCTCCACATGGGGAATGGCACGCAGCAGGGCCCGGGGCTGCTCACGGATGCCCTGGCCATGGAGCATGTGACAGGCATCGTGATAGGCCAGTCGCAGGGGGCGATCGGCGCTGGCCCGGCTGCCATCGGCATGGTCCAGGGGCTGCAGGCCTTGCCGGAACGCGTCGCTCAGGCCCACCCGCTCCAGGAACTCCTGCAGGTCGGCCACACCGGCGGCGAAGGCGGAGCCACGGGCGGCCCAGGCCGGTTCGCTGGCCAGCAGCGCGTCGTAGTGCTTGAGGGTGTGGCCGCAGCCGGAGGCCGCCACCAGCACCGCATCGAGCGGCTCGGCTCCGGCGGGCCGCCCTGGGCCCACCACCGCCGCGAAGCTGTCGATCAGGGCCGTGGCGTGGCTGCGGGTCAACGCTTCTTCGCCCTGGTGGTGGGTCATGGCGCCGCAGCAGCCCTGGGCCGGGGGGATCACCACCTCGATGCCGTTGGCACGCAGCACCCGCACCGCCGCGGCATTCACCGCCGGATCAAAGAGGCGTTGCACACAGCCGAGCACCAGCCCCACCCGGTAGCGGCGCTGACCGATCGCCGGAACCACCAGCGGGAAGCCGTCCGCGAAGCCCTCGGCGGGCAGGGGCGGCAGCAGCCGCTCCATCGCCTCGATCTGTGGGCCCAGCAGGCGGAGCAGACCACTGCGGCGCGCCAGGGCCTGCAGGGGGGTGCCGGCATAGGCCCGTAGGGGCGTGAGCAGGACCCGCAGCCGCCCCGGGTAGGGCAGCAGGGCGAACAGCAGTCGGCGGAAGCTGCGCTGGGCCGGGGTGCGCAGCTCCGGGGCATTGAGCTGGGGCCGGGTCGCCTCGATCAGCTCGTCGTAGCGCACGCCGGAGGGACAGGCGCTGACGCAGGCGAAGCAGCCGAGGCAGCTGTCGAAATGGCTCGCCACCGTGGCATCGAGCTCCAGTTCGCCGGCCGCGATCGCCTTGAGGGCGTGGATGCGACCCCGCGGCGAATCCATCTCCGTGCCCAGCACCCGGTAGCTGGCACAGGTGGGCAGGCAGAAGCCGCAGTGCACGCAGGGGTCGGTGGCGTTGGATAGTCCAAGCGGTCCGGGACCCGCGGCTGCACCCATTGCTTGAGCACCTTTAGCCATGGGAACCTAGAGCAGGAATGAACATTGCTGGGCTGAGATCAACCTCTGGTCGGGTCATTTCTCTTTTCACTAGCTCCTGAAATGATGCCAGACTCCTTCAACTCCGACTAATTTCAAATTGACTTTGCCTGCTGCTGTATGGACGTCATTAGCCGTGTAGCTCCAGGACCGATTCGAAAGCCTCTTGCTTGTGCTTGCGATTTTGATGGCCACAATGATAGTTCCGTGTGCCCCGAGCTTCGCAACATTGGAAAAGAACCTGTTCAACTGCGCTGGAGGCACGTGCTGAAGTACGCCCTTGGCGAATACGAGGGAAGGGTTTAGCATGGCTACGCGATCAATGCTCTCATTGTCAATCAAGGGCACCACGAAAAATACCGATTTACCTTGGAAGCAGCGATTGAGACTCATGTACTGGCCGGCGTCGGCATTGGCCAATGGTCGCGACAAGGCCGATTTTTCGTGGTGCCCTCAATTCAAGCCTGGGCGCCTTCGCTTCGATTTTTTCATGGGGCAGCTGGCTCAGTCCGGCATCGAGAATTCTTCGGTCAAGATCCATCCCCACGTAATGCCCTTTCTCTAGGTATTCAATAAAATGCTTCCCGATTCTCAAGGTGCCGCACCCATAGTCGACCACGACATCGTCTGGAGTGATGCCTTGCTTGGTTAGGTACTGGAAGCAAGCTAGCGCCTTGCGCTTGGATTCCTCGCTGATATTGCCTCCAAGGCTGGCGTGAGGGCGGCCAGCGTGGATTTTCTTCAGAGCTCCTTTTACATAAAAGGCTTGGACGTCGCCGTCAGTCCCTGGGCTTGGGGAGAGCGCGGTAGAGTGTCGGCGCCAAGTAAATGCCTTTTTAGGGCTGTTAGTTGTTGGATTGGTTTGTCGAGAATGCTCTTCGTTAGTCCGCGAAGAGATGGGAGCCTTCGGTTGTTTGGCATTTCTTGCTATGGCTTGGGGTGTTGCTGGTGCAGGCTGATTGAGTGCTGCGTACACAGTTTGTGTTGAGGAGTTTGTCGATAAACTCTGCTGGCGATCTATTCGGTACCGGTGGTGCTGATTAGAAAGCCCGTCTTTACTGGCATGGGAACATGCTGCCCGAGTTGTCAACGACCTCAAAAGGGATTTCAGCAAGCTCCTAGTGTGGCGTCCTGTAAGTCCATTGCATAAGTTCAGGGCCTTGCGGGGTGGTGCCACCTCTGTGCACACCCAGCAAAGCAGGGATATTGTTCGAAGCAGCAAAAAGTCTCGACCCAAAATATTATCTGAGGAACTTGCAGGACGCCACACTAGGAGAAATGCCGCACCACCGCCTCAGCGAAGCCTGAGCAGCTCACCGGCTCCACCCGCGGTTCCATCAGCCGGGCCAGGTCGTAGGTGACCTCCCCGTTGGCGATCGCGGCGCTGATCCCCGCGGTGATCAGGTCGGCGGCTTCCTGCCAGCCCATGTACTCGAGCATCATCACGCCGCTCAGGATCACCGAGCCGGGGTTGATCCGGTCGAGGCCGGCGTGTTTAGGCGCCGTGCCGTGGGTCGCCTCGAAGATGGCGGCGTTGTCGCCGATGTTGGCGCCCGGCGCCATGCCGAGGCCACCCACCACGGCGGCGGCGGCATCGGAGATGTAGTCGCCGTTGAGGTTGAGGGTGCAGAGCACCGAATACTCCTGGGGCCGCGTCTGGATCTGCTGGAAGATGCTGTCGGCGATGCGGTCGTCCACCAGCACCATGCTCTTCCATTTGCCGTAGCCGTGGCTCTCGCCGATCGCGTCGAGCACCTGCTTCACCTCTGCATCCACCGCGGCCTTCTTCTCCGGCGTGAGGCTGTCGTAGCCGGGTTCGATCAGGCGGGCGTTGTCCTGAATCGTGAGGCCGTGGTTACGGGCGAGGTTGTCGAGGATCCAGCTTTCCCGCTCGGTCACGCAGACGTCGCGGAACTCGGTGGTGGCCAGCTCGTAGCCCCAGTCGCGGAAGGCCCCCTCGGTGAACTTCATGATGTTGCCCTTGTGCACCAGGGTCACATGGCGCTTCGAGCCCTCCAGGCCCAGGGCGTGCTGGATCGCCTTGCGGACGTGCCGCTGGGTGCCGTCCTTGCTCACCGGCTTGATGCCGATGCCCGAGCCGGCAGGGATGCGGCGCTTGCCGAGCTTGCCATTGGCGGGAATCACCGTGTCATTGAGGTGCTCGATCAGCTCGATGCAGACTGGATCGGTGGCCTCCCACTCGATCCCCATGTAGATGTCTTCGGTGTTCTCCCGATAGACGATCACATCCAGGTCCTGGGGCCGCTTGTGGGGACTGGGGGTGCCGTTGTAGTAGCGGCAGGGACGAACGCAGCAGTAAAGATCGAAGATCTGGCGCAGGGCCACGTTGAGGGAGCGGATGCCGCCGCCGATCGGCGTTGTGAGGGGCCCCTTGATCGCCACGCCGTAGTCCTCGATCGCGGTGAGCGTGTCCTGGGGCAGGTACTGGTAGGTGCCGTAGAGGTCGCAGGCCTCGTCGCCGGCCAACACCTTGAACCACTCGATGCGACGCTCACCGCCGTAGGCCTTGGCCACCGCCGCATCCAGCACCCGCTGGGTGGCGGGCCAGATGTCGACGCCGGTGCCGTCGCCGCGGATGAAGGGAATGATCGGGTCGCTGGGCACCACCGGCTGACCGTTCTCGAAGCGGATGGCGGTGCCGCTGCTGGGGGCGGTGAGCTTCTCGTAGGTGGCCATGCGCGAGGGGGTGAAGGGACCGGGGTTGATGGGGATCAGCCCACCATGGCTGGCGCGACCGGCCGGGGCGCCGCAGCATGGACCGACCGGCTGAGCCTAGGTTTTGGCCATGATCTGGTTCTGCTCCCGGGGAACGGCATGAACGCCGCCGATCAGGCACGATCGCTGGAACTGGCTCAGGCGATCGCCTCGGTGGTCACCCTGGTGCGGGGCCATTTCCCCGCGGCCCGCGCCAACCTCACCCCCTGGCGGGACGATCCCCTCACCCGTGCCTTCAACGAGCGGGAATCGCTGGATCTCTCCTTCCATTTCCCCGGCTGGAGCCCTCGCACCCAGTGCCGCTCGCTGCTGCTGCAGCTGCGGCTGGAGCGGGCGCCGGAGGCGGCGGTCGCCCGCAGCCGGCCGCGGTTGCTGGGGGTTCTGATCCGCGGCCTCACCTATGAATCGGAGCGCTGGCGACTGGCCACGCTGGGGGAGTGGCAACCCTCCGGCAGCCACCTGCCCAGTCCCGAGGTGGTCCAGACCCTGCAGCTGCTCTGCCGCGAACTGTTCGATCTGTTCGGTGCTGGCGCCCAGTCCCTCGGCAGCAGCGACTCCGATGCCGACGGCGGCCCCCCGGAAGCCGGTGAGGATCGGCGAGCCGCCTGATCCCCGTTGGGTTTGGGGCTGCGGCGCAGGGCTGGGGCAGGCGCTGCCCACGTAATCCTTCGCAACCTTGTCGCCGCCGCTGGGAAGGCTGCGCCTAACTTGCTTGGACTGGCTATGCAGCTTTCCGGATTGATGTCTGTCGCGCTTGCTTCTCAGTTGCGTGAGGGAACCAAGAAGTCCCACACCATGGCCGAGAACACCGGTTTTGTGAGCTGCTTCCTCAAGGGGGTGGTGGACAAGATGAGCTATCGCCGGCTCGTCGCCAACCTCTACGTCCTCTACAGCGCCATGGAGGAGGAGATCGGCCGCCTCAAGGACCATCCGGTGGTGGGCCCGATCGCCTTCGACGCCCTCAACCGCAAGGCGGTGCTGGAGCAGGACATGGCCTTCTACTTCGGCTCCGACTGGCGCCAGCAGCTGCAGCCCACCCCCGGTGCCGTGGAGTACGTCAACCGGGTGCGTCAGGTGGCCCGTGAGACCCCCGAGCTGTTGGTGGGCCATCACTACACCCGCTACATCGGCGATCTCTCCGGTGGGCAGATCCTCAAGAACATCGCCCAGAAGGCGATGAACCTGGGCGAGCACGACGGCCTCCGCTTCTACGAGTTCGACGCCATCGACGACGAGAAGGCCTTCAAGGTCAACTACCGCGCCACCCTGGACCATCTGCCGATCGATCAGGCCATGGCCGATCGCATCGTCGAGGAGGCCAACCATGCGTTCCACCTCAACATGGTGATGTTCCAGGAACTGGAGGGCAACCTCATCGCCGCCATCGGCAAGGTGCTGTTCGGCTTCCTCACCCGTCGCCAACGCACCGGCAGCACTGAAGTGGTGGCGGCCTGAGGCCCGGCTGAGATCAGGCCCTGCCGTTGGACGGGGCCTGGATGCGACACACTCGCCCTTGCTGGAGCCCGTGCGCTTGCGTCCCCTGAGATTCCTGCTGCCCGGCACCACTGGCCGGTTCCGCTGTGGCGGCTTGCTTGTGGAGCTGCAGACCCTGCGCCTGCTGCAGGAGATCGTGCCGGCGGAGGTGGTGACCTACCGCAAGCGGGAGGAGGGCCTGGCCTTCCTCGATGATCTGCTGGCGTCGGAGGAGCCGCCCGGCGAGGCCCTCTGGATCGTGAGCTGGGGGTTTGAGGTGCCAAGCCAGTTGCGCCGCCTGCGCGGACGCCCAGTGGCCTATCACGCCCACAGCAGTGGCTATGGCTTCTCCCTGCCTCCCGCCGTGCCGGTGTTGGCGGTAAGCCGCAACACGCTCGGCTACTGGGGGGATGCGGCGCCCCGCCAGCCCCTGTTTCTGGTGCCGAACGCCCTCGAACGCGACTGGATGGAGCGCGGCCTCCGGCCGGGCGGCCCTGCCGCCGGCGGCGATGGGACCGGTTCTGACGGGAGCGATGGCGATGGGCTGGAGGGCCGCCGCCCGATTGATGTGCTGGTGCAGCAGCGCAAGAGCAGTGCCTACGTGCTCACGCAACTGGTGCCGGCCCTGCGGCGCCAGGGACTGCGGGTGGAGGTGCAGAGCGGCTGGGTGGACGATCTGGTGGATCTGTTCAACCGGGCCACGGTGGTGCTCTACGACTCGGCCGACTACTGGCGGGGGCGGGGGTTGACGGAAGGGTTCGGACTGCCGCCGCTCGAGGCTCTCGCCTGCGGCTGCGTTGTGTTCAGCAGCCTCAACCACGCCTTGGCCGACAGCCTTGATCCCGGGTCGATTGCCCATCAGATCGGCGCCGGCAGCCTGGCCGCAGATCTGGAGCGGATCACTGCCGCCGTCAGGGATCCCAGCGCCTGGCGCGCTGACCCGGATCGTCTCCAGCCCCTGCTGGAGGCCTGCAGCGAGCCGGAGCTGCGGCGGCGCTGGCGCCATGCCCTGGAGGAGATCAACCGCCACTGGGACAGGCTCAGCGCCGGCGAGCCGCCGCTGCTGGCCCCACCCCGCTGGCAGCTGCGCTGGCGGCAGCGGGCGGATCGCTTGCGGCGCCTGCTTTCCCGCCAGCTTGGGTCGATCGGTTAAGTGGCTGGCCCGTTGCCTGGCGGCGTGGCAGGGGAGCCCCCATAAGCTGGGGGAGATCACAGGTGTTCTCCGTGCGGCTGCCGAAAAGCCAGACACTCGATCAGCTTCGGCAGCTCATTCTGACCCTCCCGAAATCACTCAGGCGGCAGTTCTATTGGCTGCTGCCCTTGGCAGTGCTGCCTGGTGTTCTTGATATCCTGTCAGTGGGCATTCTGGCCCAGCTGATGTCTTCGCTGTTGATGTCGAAGGCGAAGCGCCAGATCATTCCGATTCATATTCCCGGCTCAGATCGCTTTGAGTTTGTCCTCTTCCTGATCGGTGCCTTCATCCTGATCTCGTGGCTCCGCTCGCTGGCGCGCCTCTGGCTGGTGATTTCGCAGGAGCAGTACATCGAGCGCATGTGGCTCTATCTGACCGATCATCTCTATCGCGGCATTCTCTATCTTCCCTACGAGTTTCATCTTGCCCAGGACGACTCCAAGCTGGCGACGCAGCTGCTCACCAACGTCACCAAGGTGACACGCGGCATTCTGCGGCCTTGTCTGCCGTTGTTTTCGTCGTTCTTTTCGGTGGTGTTGCTCACTGGTGGCATTCTCTATGTGGGGCGCTGGTATGCGCTCGGTTTGTTCGCTGGTCTCACGCTCGCCTACGGCCTCTTTTCGGTGTTCATGACGCCCTATCTGCGCCATGCAGAGCGACAGAAGCTCTATCTGGCCTCGCAGATGAAGCAGACCTTCATCGACTCGATGACGATGATCCGCGAGATCCAGCTCTACGCCGCCGAGGATTTTTATGCCGATTCCTTCCGCGACAAGGCCCAAGAGGCCAAAAAGTTCGAGTTTCTTAATACGCTCCTACCCTGGTTCCCCAAGCTCACGATCGAGCCGCTTGGCATCACGCTGATTTTCTCCTTTGCCATCTTTCCGGCGGTGCTCGGTGGCGGTTTCTCCGATGTGAAGCAGGTCATCCCCTTTCTCGCCACCCTGGCCCTGGCCTCGCTGCGCCTCACCCCAGCCCTGCAGGAAACCTTCGCGTCGATCACCAAGCTCCGCTCCGGTCTACCCAACATCTCCAGCCTGCTCAAGCTGATGCAGATTGCCGATGAAGGTAGTGAGATCCCCACGGCTGTTCTGGGGCCGGGAGGCACTCCCATGAGCCCGCAGGCCTTCATTCCGCGCCGCACGATCCGGCTGGATCGGATCACCTATGCCTATCCCACCACCAACCACTCCACGATCACCGATCTCAGCCTCACCATCCCGGTAGGTTCCCGTGTCGCCTTCGTGGGGTCCACCGGCAGCGGCAAGACCACCACGGGCCTGCTGTTGCTCGCACTGCTCACCCCCCAGAAAGGACAACTTCTGATTGATGGCACGCCCCTGGATTCGCAGGATCGCCGGGCCTGGCAGTCCTGCTGCTCCTATGTGCCCCAGATCGTGAGCTTCACCCGCGGCAGCGTTCTGGAAAACATCGCCTTCGGCGAAGACCCCGATCAGGTGGATCTGAACCTGGTCTGGGAGTCGCTGGAATCGGCCCAGCTCGCCGAGGTGGTGGCCGAACTTCCCTATGGCCTGTACACCCCGATCGGTCGCGATGGCCTGCGGCTCTCCGGTGGCCAGCGCCAGCGGCTTGCACTGGCGCGGGCCTTCTACCGGCGCACCGAGGTGTTGCTGCTCGATGAGGCGACCAGCGCCCTCGACAACAAGACGGAATCGGAGGTGATCGAGGCGCTCGAGATCATCGGCCGACGGTGCACCACGATCGTGATCGCCCACCGCCTCTCCACGATCGTTCGCTGCGACCGCATCTACGAATTCGAGGCGGGCCGGATCAAGGCAGCCGGCAATTTCGAGCAGCTGCGGGCTGCTTCCTCCAGCTTTGAGGAACTGGTGGCCACCCTGGAGCGCAGCCTCGCGGCCGCCTCGTGAGCCCCGGCCTCGACATCACCCTGCTGGCCACGGCCGACTGGGATCATCCCTTCTGGACCAACAAACAGCACGTGGCTGTGAGCCTGGCGGAGCTGGGTCATCGGGTGCTTTATGTGGATTCCCTCGGCCTGCGACCCCCCACCCTGGGGCAGCGGGATCGGGGCCGGTTGTGGCGCCGCCTGCGGTTGTCCTTCCCCAGGCCGCGGCCTGTGCGCCCTGGAATCTGGGTGATCTCGCCGCTGCAGTTGCCCCTGCCAGCAGGGCCGTGGGTGGACCGCCTCAATGGCCTCGTGCTGCGTACCACTCTGGCCCTGGCCCGGCTCCAGCTGGGCCTGCGCCGCGATCTGCTCTGGACCTACAACCCCCGCACGGCGGCCTTGCTGCCGGTGCACGCCTACCGGCGTTCGCTTTATCACTGTGTCGATGCCATCGATACGCAGCCGGGGATGGATGGGCCCCGAATCCGGCGCGACGAACAGCAGCTCTGCCACCAGGTGGATGGAGTCGTCACCACCACCCCGGTGTTGCAGGAACGCTGCCGGCCGCTGGCTCGGCGCTGCACCCTGCTGCCCAATGCGGTGGACGTGGAGCATTTCCGCCAGGCACTGGATCCCGCCTTGCCCCTGCCGGCCGATCTGGGGTGCATCCCGGCACCGCGGCTCCTGTTCGTGGGAGCGATCGCGACCTACAAGATGAACATGGAGCTGCTGGCTGCCGTGGCCCGTCGCCATCCGGACTGGTCGATCGTGCTGATCGGGGCGGTGGGTGAGGGGGATCCCGCCACGCTGATCACTGCCCTGGCGGATTGCCCCAACATCCACCGCCTCGGCCCACGGCCCTATGGGGCCTTGCCGGCCTATCTCAAGGGGGCGGCGGTGGGGTTGATTCCGGCGCGGATCAATGCCTATACCCGCGCCATGTTCCCGATGAAGTTCTTCGAGTACCTGGCCGCTGGCCTGCCGGTGGTGGCCACGCCACTGCCGGCGCTGGAGCCCTATGCCTCCGTGGTGGCCCTTGCCCCAGACGCCGAGAGCTTCGCCGCCGCCGTGGCGGAGGCTCTGGTGCCGGACCCTGCCGCCGCCGCCGAGCGCCTGCGGCTTGCCGGTTCCGTCACCTACAACGAGCGCAGTCGCCGCATGCTGGCGTTTCTGGAGAGCGAGCCTCAGGGGCACTGCTAGCCTCCACTGCTACCGATTTTCTGTTCATTCGTTCTGTTACTGACGCGTCGATGCCCCCGTTGAAGCTGATCTACATCACCAGCAATAGCCATAGCGGTTCCACCTTGCTGGATATGTTGATCGGCTCCCATTCTGCCTGCCTGACCCTGGGTGAAATCCATAAACTCACCGCTAAATCGGAAGGGGAATGTGCCTGCGGGGCATCCAGTTTTGCCACCTGCCTGTTCTGGCAGGACGTGTCCAGCCGGCTTGAGGCCTCCGGCTCACCGCCCCTGGCCGAGCTGCAGATCCACGCCACCGAACCGGCAGCGTTTCGGGACGCCAATCGCCGCCTGCTGACGGTGCTGCAGCAGAAGACAGGCTGCGCGGTGTTCGTCGATTCCTCCAAGAAACTCTCCCGCCTGAAGCTGTTGCTGCAGGACCCCGATCTGCAGGTGCTGCCGGTGCACATCGTGCGGCGGCCGGAAGGCGTGGTGTGCTCCAACATCGCCAAGGGACGCCCCTGGCGTGAGGAGCTGGAGATCTACCACCGCAATCTCTGGCCCCGCTACGACCTGCTCCGCCATCATCCCCATCTGCTCGTGTCCTACGAGAGCCTCTGTCGCCAGCCGGAGCAGGTGCTGGGGCGGATCATGCAGGCGGCCGGACTCGCCTTTGAGCCCGACCAGCTGGACTGGACCCGGCACGAGCATCACAACGTCAACGGCAACAAGCGCACGCGCACCAGCCGCGCCTCCACGATCCGCCTCGACGAACGCTGGCGGCGTCAGCTCTCCCGCCGGCAGCGGCTGGCGATCCGGCTGGCGCAGGCGCGCTTCCGCCTGCGGTTGCTGCTGCGGTTCGGGCTCTGGCCGCGGCCCCTCTGAGATGGGTGTGAGGCCCACCGGCATGCGGCGCCTGGCCCCCTGGAGCTGGGCTTTGGCCCGGTTGCGGCTGGCTGTGGTGATCATCTGCGAGCGGCTGGATCAGCCGCGCCGGGGCCGGCGTTGGCTGGAGCGCTGGTGCCGCGCTCCCGGCGCTGCCCCCCTGTTGCTCGAAGCCCTGGCCTTGCGCTGTTGCGCCGATGGCGACGTCGCAGCGGCCCTGGAACTGTTCATCCGCCTCTGGTCCGACTGGGGCAGCAGCGAGCTGTTGTATCGCCTGTTGTTCCGCCGCCGCTTCCGCTCCGCCCACGCCCGCGACCATGCCCTGCTGCTGCAGAGGATCGCGGCAGCTGAGCCGCTGCCGGCCCACTTCCGTGCCTATGGCGCCATCGCCTGGGCCTACCGCACCCTGGAAGACCAGGATCCCGAGTCGATGGCGGCGGCAGTGGCGCCGATCGCCCGGCTGGCCGAAGAGCTGGAGGCGGATCCCGGAACGCCCAGCTGTGGGCGGGAGGATCGGGAGAACAGGGCCAAGCTGCTGATCTCCTGTTACACCGTGCTGGGGCGCCTGCACTTCTCCCTGGAGGATTTTCCGGCCTTCTCCGCTGTGGCGCGGCGTTCTGCCCAGTTGGCCGAGCAGCTTGATCTCGATCGGATCGACGCCGATGTGAGCTATCGCCTGCTCAGTAATCTGCTGCGTTGCCTCGGCTGCTCCTGGCTGGAGGCCTGGTCGCGCCAGGATGCTGCCGCCCTGGCTCAGGTGACGACCCGCATCGAGGCGGTGGTGCGGGAGGCCCAGTCGCCGCGGCACCAGGCCTCCCAGGCCCGCGAAGACCATGCCGGCTTTGCGCGCCAGGTGGCGGCTGCCCTGGAGGGGCTCAGCCTGGAGGACCGACGGCTGGAGCCCCTCTATCCCCTGGTGGCGCTGCTGTTCAAGAAAAAGGTCGATGGTCACGGCTTTCGCACCCGGATCGCACCGGCGCTGCAGCGCTACCGCGATGCCGCCCTGCCCGGGTTGCCCCCTTCATCCTGATGACGGTTGCGTTGATGCCGCCTTCGCCTGAGTCCCGGCTCCTGCTGCCGCCCCTGCGGGTGCTCTACATCACCAGTCGCGGCCACAGCGGTTCCACCCTGCTGGATCTGTTGCTCAGCGGTCATTCCGGCCTCACCAGTGTGGGTGAGATCAAGATGCTTTCCGCCACTGATCGCAGCCGCAAGCGCTGCAGCTGCCATGGCCTCGATCCTCTCGAGTGTCCCTACTGGAGGTCCGTGCAGGACCAGCTGCGGGCCAGTACGGGCCTGAGCTTTGACGCCCTGCGGCTCGACAGCGTCGACCCCTGGGTGAACCATGGCCACAACCTGGCGCTCTACGAGAGTGTGGCGGCGGTGAGCGGTTGCCGAACGATCGTGGATTCCTCCAAGAGTCTGCCGCGGTTGCGTGATCTTCTCCAGGGCCAGGAGCTCTACGGCGGCTATGACCTGCTGCCGATTCATCTGCTGCGCGGCCCCCTGGGACTGGTGCACAGCTATGTCAAGAAGGGCGCTGATCTTCGTGAGGTTTGTTACAACTACGCCAATGGTTATTTCCGTGCTGATGACCTGCTCCATCGCCGCCGCCATCTGTTGGTGCACTACGAGCGCCTCGCCGGCCAACCGCGCCGTGAACTGCAGCGGCTGATGACGGCGATCGGTCTGCCCTTCGAGGAGGCCCAGATGGACTGGGGCCACGGACCGCGCCGCAACATCCATGGCAACGACATGCGCTTCAAGGCGGGCGGACCGATCCGGCTCGATCGGTCCTGGAGGCGTGGACTCACCCCTCTGCAGATCCTGCAGGTGCTGTGGTTCACCCTGCCGGTGCGCCTGCGGCAGCGACGGCTCACCAGTCGGCGGCTGATGCGGTTGTGGCGGCTGCGTTACAAGCCTGCCGCCATGGCTTCAGGGAGCCGGGGCAGGGCCTCGCGGAGCCGGCGGGATTGATGGGGGATCCCCTGTTGCCGCCGTCGCCCGGGCCGGTGCTGCTCTACATCGATGCGCTCAAGGCCGGCGGCGCCGAGCGCATCACCCTGCAGTGGGCCCAGTGGTTGCAGCAGGCCGGCCTGCCGGTGCTGCTGCTCACCCGCCACGGGCCGGAGCGCGATTTCTACCCCCTGCCCGCCGGTCTGGATCGCCGCGTCGAGCTGCCCGAGCCCCGCTGGCTCAAGGCCCTTGGCTGGTGGGGCTTCCCGTGGCGGTTGCTGCGGCTGCGGAGGCTGCTGCGCCAGCTGAGCCCCTGCCTGGCGCTGGGGATCACGACCCTGCCGGCGATCAAGCTGCTGCTGGTCAGCGCCGGGCTGCCCTGGGCCGTGGTGGTGTCGGAGCGCAACTATCCGCCCGCCAAGCCGCCCGCCCTGCCCTGGCGCTGGCTGCGCCGGCTCACCTATCCGCGCGCAGCGGCCCATCTCGTGCAGACCCGCCGCACCCTGGCCTGGCTGGTCTCCACCCAGGCGGTGCCGGAGTCGCGCTGCCATCTGGTGCCCAACCCGATCGGCTGGCCCCTGGCCGATTTCCCGCCACGGATCGCTCCCGCCGCTCTGATCCCCGCCGGCGCCTCGCTGATGCTGGCGGTGGGCACCAAGCCCCACCAGAAGGGATTCGACCGGCTGCTGGCGGCCTTTGCCCGCCTGGCACCGCGCCATCCCAGCTGGCATCTGGTGATCCTGGGCCTCGATCCGGCCAGCGGCAGCCATCGCCGGGCTGTGGCGGATCTGGTGGCGCAATGGAAGGCCGACCCGCTGCTGCGCCAGCGGGTGCATCTGCCGGGCCCGGTGGGCAACGTGGCCGATTGGTACGGAGCCTGCGACCTGTTTGTGCTCAGCTCCCGCTACGAGGGGTTTCCGAACGTGTTGCTTGAGGCCATGGTGAGCGGCTGCGCCTGCCTGGCCTGCGCCTGCCCCACCGGTCCGGAGGAGATCGTGCGCCATGGCCAGGATGGCTGGCTGGTGCCGGCCGAGGCCGATGCGGCGCTGCTGGAGCGTGAACTGGAGCGGCTGATCGATGATCCCCCTCTGCGGCGGCGCCTTGGCAGCGAGGCCCGCGCCGTTCGCCAGCGCTACGGCGAAGCCGCGGTGCGGGAGCAGTTCCTCGCAGCCCTCAAGCCCCTGATGCCCTGAGCCGCGCCTCCGCCATGTCCGCGCCCCTTTCCAACACTGTGCCCCCGTCGTTGCCGGGGGATGATCTCTGGATCGTGCTGCCCCATCTGGGTCCCGGTGGTGCCCAGAAGGTGGCGGTGCTGGCGGCGGGGCACTTCGCGGCCCGTGGTCTGCGGGTGCGGCTGATCACCCTGTTACCCGATCAGCCGGCCGTGCTGGAACCTCCGCCCGGGGTGGAGCACATCGACCTGGGCCCGCTGGTGGCCAGCGACCGGCAGCGGCTGGGCCCCGAGGTCGATGTCTCGGATCGCTCGCCGCTGGCGATCGCTGGGCGGGTGGCGGCCCTCTGGATCGGCCGGATCCGGCGCCGCCTCTCGCCGCTGGGGCTGCGCCTGCTGCTCGGGCTGCAGCTGCCCCTCTGGCCACCGGCGACGGGTTGGCGTGGCGGCCTGCAGCGCCTGTTGCTGCGGCTGACCCGCAACGTGGCTGGCCCCCAGGGGGCTCGTCTGCGCCAGCTGGTGCAGCGGCAGCGGCCCCAGCGGCTGCTCGCCCTGCTCAGCCGCACCAACATGCTGTCCGCTCTGGCGGTCTGGGATCTGCCGATCCATCTGGTGGTGTCGGAGCGGAACGATCCCCGCCTGCAGCACCTGCCCTTCCCCTGGAACCGGCTGCGGCCCCTGCTCTACGGCCGCGCCGATGTGGTGACCGCCAACACCAGCGGAGTGCTGGCGGTGCTGCGCCAGTTCCCGCAGCCGTTCCGGCGGCTGGACCTGCTGGCCAATCCCCTGCCCCAGACCCAGCGCTCCGGTGAGCGGCTGCCCCTGGCGGAGCGCGCGCGCGAGTTCCTCACGGTCTGCCGGCTGGTGCCCCAGAAGGGGGTGGACGTGCTGCTGGAGGCCTTTGCCCTGCTGCCGCTGCCGATCCGGCAGACATGGCGGCTGCGGATCGTGGGTGATGGCCCCGAGCGCGCCTCCCTGGAGCGGCAGGCCCGCCAGCTGGGGATTGCCGCGCAGGTGAGCTTCGAGGGCTTCTGCAGTGATCCGCCCCGCTTCTTTCGCCAGGCGCCGATCTTCGTGCTGCCTTCCCGCTTCGAAGGCATGCCCAATGCTCTGCTGGAGGCGATGGG
Source organism: Synechococcus sp. CCY9202 (assembly GCF_034931685.1). Classification (NCBI taxonomy): domain Bacteria; kingdom Bacillati; phylum Cyanobacteriota; class Cyanophyceae; order Synechococcales; family Synechococcaceae; genus Synechococcus; species Synechococcus sp. CCY9202. Next base: position 174 of record NZ_JAYGID010000140.1, on the reverse strand, counting down.
CTTCGGCTTGGCGTCGGTGGTCACCGATGCCTCGCCCGGGCCCCTGGAGCTGGTGGAGCCGGGGGTCACCGGGCTGGTGGTGCGCACCGGCGACGCGGCGGCTCTGGCGGCAGCCCTGCAGCAGCTGGTGGAGGATCCCGATCTGCAGCGGCGCTGCGGCGCGGCGGCGGCGGC
>NZ_JAYGID010000139.1:0-19536 GCF_034931685.1 Synechococcus sp. CCY9202 | reverse complement strand
GCCACCAGGGCCCGCGGGGCTGGGCGGTATGGCGGCCGTCGCAGAGGGGATAGCGGTGCGAACGGCCGCAGCGGCACAGCAGCATCGTGGCCGCCTCGCTCAGGCGCAGCTCGTAGGACACCCGGCCTGTTCCCAGATGGGCACCATCGCAGAACCAGCCCTGACGGCTGCGACCACAGCGGCACAGCTGATGCACCCCGGCGGGCAGTTCCAGCGGTTCAGGACCTGGGGTGGCGGCAGTGGGCTCAGGCATCGGTTCCGCTCTCCCATTGAGGCCTGAGCCCAGTGTGGGGCAGCTGCATCCTTGGTCAGCAGGGGCGATCCTGCTGGTGTGGCTGGATACGGGGCACCAGCTCAATCCGCCACGCTCGCCGTGCCCAACCCCTGCATCTCCGGCGCGGACCGGACCTCTCGATGACCCAGACCTTCTCGGCCAGAACCCTGGCCCTGTTCGGCGGTGCCGCAGCCCTGGCGCTGCTGCTCGATCAACCCGCTCAGGCCCATGGCATCGCCCACGGCGGCATCGCTGCGGGCTTCCTGCACCCCATCAGCGGCGCCGATCACCTGCTGCTGCTGATCGGTGTGGGAGCCGCCGCCTCCTGCATCTCCGCCCAGCTGTTGCTCTGGGCCCTGGCTGGTGCGGTGGGCGGCGCCGTATTCGGGGCGATGGGCGGCACGTTGCCGGGCCAGGAGTTCCTGGCAGCCCTGGCGATCAGCGCCGTGGCAGTGCTGGTGCTGCGATGCCTCCGCTCGCAGCAGAGCCCCCAGTTGGGTGCCTGCGCCGCCCTGGTGGCCTCAGCGGTGGCTGTTCACGCCATGCTCCACGGCCTGGAGGCCCCGGTCGACGCGTCTGCCGCTCTCTGGTGGCTGGGGGCCTTTGCAGGTTCGGTGCTGGTGAGCGGCGGCAGCGTCCTGCTGTTGCGGCGCCTGCCCCTGGCCTGGACCCGAGGGGTGGCCCTGCTGCTCGCGCTCTGCGGTGGGGTGGCAGCCCTGGGGCCAATCGGGATGCTGATGCGCTGATCCGGAAGCGGGGAGGCTTCGCCCGATGGGGGGAAGAGAATCACCACCATCCCCCCGATCCCCCTCGCCGCTGGTCGCGCCCACAACGCCACTGCAGATCCGGCCCTGCGAGCCGGCCCAATGGCCGGCAATGTCGGTGCTGCTGGAGCCGGTCTTCCGCTCTGGAGACACCTTCCCCTATGACCCGGCGATCGACCTGAGGCCACATTCCGTGGTGGCCGGGCACCGCCGCAGGCAGGGCATCGGCAGCCGCCTCTGCCAGCCCTCGCATCAGGCGGCCCGGCGGCTGGGCCTCCGGGCGATGCGGTTCAGCCTGGTGGTGAGCACCCTGCCGGGGGCATTCCGCCACCAGCGACTCGGGTACGTGGGTGCCCCGATGATGGTTCAGCAGCTGGTGGAGGAGCCGCGGCCGTGAGGGTGGTGCCGCTGCGGCTGCAGCCCGGAGACGACTTGCGCGCTGCCTTGGAAGCCTGGATGGGTGAGCAGGAGACGAAGGCGGGCTGTGTGATCAGCGCCATCGGCAGCCTGACGGTGGCGCAGCTGCGCTTCGCGGGAGCGGCCGAAGCCACGACGATCCGCTGCGGTCTGGAGATCCTCAGCCTGGCCGGCACGCTCTCAAGCGATGGCGCCCACCTGCACATCACGCTCGCTGATTGCAGCGGAGCGGTGATCGGCGGTCACCTCTGCGTTGGCTCGCTGGTGCGCACCACCGCGGAGGTGGTGCTGGGGCTCCTGCCGGAGTGGGACTTTCGGCGGGAACTGGATCCGGCCACCGGCCACGCTGAGCTGCAGGTCATTCTTCGGAGTTCGGACTGAGGGGCGGCAGCCGCCGCTCCACCTGCAGGAAGACGAGCCAGGCCACGCCGGCGCTGATGCCGCCGGTCCAGTCGTTGCGCAGCAGTTCCACAATCGACACCGTGCTGGCACCAATGCGCAGGCCACGCAGCAGAAAGCGGCCCAGCTTCTCCATGTTCACCGCCATGGGCTGGAGCCAACGCAGAGGTGATTCAGTTTGGGGGAAGGGGAGGGGTCATGGACAATCCTGCCTCTCGCTGCACCCTGAGTCGGAACGAATCAAGGTGCAGAACGCTTCACTGTCTGCCTACACCTGCGGCAATGTCCCAGCAGCATTTGGCTTCGGGCAGGGCGCCAGGGGCGGAGCGAGTCCGTGAAGGTTCACAGACCCACACACCAACAACACCAACCCGTGGCCGATCCGCTTCCGTCCTGGTCGCTCACAATGCCGTCCGCCTCTGGCATCCCTTCTGAGGGTGCAGAGCCAAGGCCGAGGCCCGTGGCCAAGGCCACCGGGCCCACGGAGCGGATCAAACCCGAGCTTGAGGCCTACCACAAACAGCAGCACTGAGATCCCGATGCTGGAGAGCAACTTGAGCTCCCTGCCTCCGGAGGCCCAGCCGAGCACCGCGGGCCCTGCGACGATGCCGGTGGCGATGTAACTGATGATCAGTGGCTGGCGCAGCTTCAAGGCCAGCACACCGATCACACCGGCAAGCACCAGGATCGCGGCCAGCTCGTGAAACACGGTGCTGAAGGTCCTGCGGGGAATCAGCTCTGGGGCCCATTGGTTGTGGGGCTCAGTGACGTCACCATCCAACCCCTCTGATGTGTTGAGCGGGCTCAGGCGCTGGGAAATGCGCTAGGGCTTGATCCCAAGCACTGAGCCGCCCCATGCAGCCCTTGCCCGCACCAGCCCACGCCCGGCCAGCGGCCGATGTGGTGGCGGCCTTGCAGAGCGATGGCAGCTCCGGCCTGAGCGAGGCGGAAGCCAAGCGGCGGCTGCATGCCCATGGCACCAATACGCTCACGATCCGCGGCGGCAAGCCCGGCTGGCTGAAGTTTCTGCTCCAGTTCAACAATCCCCTGCTGATCACCCTGCTGGTGGTAGGGGCGGTGAAGGCGCTGCTGGGTCACCCCCGCGATGCCCTGGTGATCTGGAGCGTCACGGTGATCAATGCCGTGATCGGCTTCGTGCAGGAGAGCAGGGCCGAGAACGCCATCGCCGCCCTGGCGCGATCGGTGCGCACCGAGGTGGAGGTGGTGCGCGGTGGCACGCGCCAGCGCCTGGCCTCGGAGCAGCTCGTACCGGGCGATCTGGTGCAGCTGGAGGCTGGGGCGCGGGTGCCGGCCGACCTGCGGTTGCTGGAGGGGCGCCACCTGCAGACCGATGAATCGGCCCTCACCGGGGAATCGCTTCCGGTGCACAAGGGCACCACCGCCGTGGAGGCGTCCGCCCCCCTGGCCGAGCGGATCGGCATGGCCTATGCGGGCAGCTTCGTGACGAAGGGTCAGGGCCTGGGGCTGGTGGTGGCCACCGGGGATGACACCGAGGTGGGGAGCATCTCCAGCTCCCTGCAGGAGCAGGTGGATCTCACCACCCCGCTCACCCGCAAGTTCGGCCGCTTCAGTCGCCGCTTGCTGCAGGTGATTCTGGTGCTGGCCGGGCTCACGTTTCTGGTGGGGCTGGCGCGAGGGCGCGGCGCCGATGAGATGTTCGATGGGGCCGTGGCCCTGGCGGTGGGCGCGATCCCGGAAGAGTTGCCGGCGATCGTGACGATCACCCTGGCCATCGGCGTGAATCGCATGGCCAGGCGGCAGGCCATCATCCGCAAGCTGCCGGCCGTGGAAACCCTGGGCAGCACCACCGTCATCTGCTCCGACAAGACCGGCACCCTCACCCAGAACCGGATGACGGTGCAACACCTCTACGGCGGCGGCCAACTGGTGGCGATCGAGGATCTCTGGCCTGGGAATGGCCTGTCCGGGACATCGAATGCGGCCCTGCAGGAAACCCTGCTGGCCGGCCTGCTCTGCAACGACGCCCGACCCAGCAACCGTGAGGGGCTGGTGGGCGATCCCACTGAAACGGCCCTGCTGGTGGCCGCTGATGCGGCTGGAATCGACCGCCAGGAGGCTCTGGAGCGCCATCCCCGCCGGGATGCCATTCCTTTTGCTTCCGAACATCAGTTCATGGCCACGCTGCACGGCAGCGAGCGGATCCTGCTCAAGGGCTCCGTGGAAGCCATCCTGGATCGCTGCAGCCGGCAGCTGGATGCCCAGGGCCGGCCGCAGCCGCTCGACCGAGCGGCGATCGAAGCCGCGGTGGCGGCGATGGCGTCCCGGGGCGAGCGGGTGCTGGCCTTTTCGATCGCGCAGGCCGAGGTCTTCCAGCAGCAGCTGGAGCACCACCATGTGGCGGCTGATCTCGACTTTCTCGGTCTGCAGGGGATGCTCGATCCACCACGACCAGAGGCGACCCGGGCCGTGGCGGCCTGCCAGGCGGCGGGCATCACGGTGAAGATGATCACCGGCGATCATCTGGAAACCGCCCGGGCCATCGCCCGCCAGATGGGCATCGGCAGACCGTCTGATGGGGGGGCAGGTGCAGAGGCGGTCGATGGCCGCCAGCTGGCGGAACTGAGCCCCGATGCGATCGCGGAGCTGGTGGATCACGTGGATGTGTTTGCCCGGGTGGCGCCGGCCCAGAAGTTGCAGCTGGTGCAGGCCCTCCAGGCCAACGGGGAGGTGGTGGCGATGACCGGCGACGGCGTCAACGACGCGCCCGCCCTCAAGCAGGCCGACATCGGCATCGCCATGGGGCAGGGCGGCACCGAAGTGGCGCGCCAGGCCGCCGACATGCTGCTCACCGACGACAACTTCGCCACCATCGAGGCGGCGGTGGAAGAGGGCCGCACGGTGTACCTCAACCTGCGCAAGACCCTGGCCTTCGTGCTGCCGGTGAACGGCGGCGCCTCGATGACGATCCTGCTGGGAGCGGTGCTGGGTACTCCCCTGCCCGTTACGGCCCTGCAGGTGCTCTGGCTCAACATGATCTGCTCGCTCACCATGTCGATCGCCCTGGCGTTCGAGCCGGTCGCCCCCTGGCTGATGCAGCAGCCGCCCCGGCCGCCGGAGCAGCCCCTGCTCACCGGCGGCCTGATCCGCCGGGTGCTGCTGGTGTCGCTGTTCAACTGGGCGGTGATTTTCGGGCTGTTCTTCTGGAGCGAGCAGCGACTGGGGGATCTGGCCCTGTCCCGCACCATGGCGGTACAAGGACTGGTGCTGGCCCATCTGGTGTATCTGGTGAGCATCAGCCAGTTGCGCACCGCTCTGATTTCCCTGCCGCGGCTGGGCTGGCGTGCTTTCACCCGGGCACCGGCGGTGCTGCTGGGCATCAGTGGCACGGTGGCGGTGCAGTGGATCTTCAGCCAGACGGCGGAGATGAACCGCTTCTTCGGCACCGCACCCCTCAACCTGGAGCAGCTGGGAGTGTGCGCCCTGCCGATGCTGCTGATGCTGCCGGTGGCCTGGCTGGGAGAGCGGCTCAATCCCACCGATGGCAGGTGAGCGCGAACTCCCGCTCGGCCAATGGCGGGGGGTGCATGGACACATCACTGGTGCTGCGCACCGCCCACCTCTGCCGCCGCGTTTCAGCCTGGCCGATAGGGAAACAGGCGCTGGTTGCGGTTGGCGATCGCCACAAGCGAAAGCATCACCGGCACCTCCACCAGCACCCCCACCACCGTGGCCAGGGCGGCGCCGGAATTGAGGCCGAACAGACTGATGGCCACCGCCACCGCCAGTTCAAAGAAGTTGGAGGCGCCGATCATGGCGCCGGGAGCGGCGACCTTCTGGGGCTGGCGCCAGAGACGCATCCACTGGGCACTGATCCAGAAGATCAGGTAGGTCTGAAGGATCAGCGGGATGGCAATCAGGGCGATCGCCAGGGGGTTGGCGAGAATGGCCCGGGCCTGCACCATGAACAGCAGCAGGACGGTGGCGATCAGGCTCACGATCGCCAAGGGCTTGAGCCGCCGCTCCAACCGCTCGATCCGCCCCTGGGAGCGCAGCAGCAGCCGGGTGAGCCATCCCGCCACCAGGGGCACCACCACGAACAGGCCCACGGCCGTCACGAGGGTGTCCCAGGGCACGAGCACCTTGCTCACCCCGAGGAGCAGGGCGGCAATCGGCGCAAAGGCGAACACCATGATCAGGTCATTGATGGCCACCTGAGCCAGGGTGTAGTTGGCATCGCCATCACAGAGCCGGCTCCACACGAACACCATGGCCGTGCAGGGGGCCACCCCCAGCAGAATCATGCCTGCGATGTATTGATCGCCAATCTCGGCTGGAATCCAGGCGCCGAACAGGCCGCGGATGAACAGCCAGGCCAGGGCCGTCATCGTGAGTGGCTTGATCAGCCAGTTCACCACCACGGTGACAATCAGTCCCTTGGGTTGACGTTGCAATCCGCCGAGGGAATTGAAATCCACCGCCAGCATCATCGGATAGATCATCCCCCAGATCAGCAGGCCAATCGGCAGATTGATCCGAGCGAATTCCAGGGATGCCACTGCTTCCGCAGCACTGGGAAACAGGGCGCCCAAGGCAACCCCGGCCACGATCGCCAGGGCAACCCACAGGCTCAAGAAGCGTTCAAAGATTCCCATCAAACCTTGATGTCGCCACAGCAAGAGGCAGCATGTCGTTGAGGGCGGATCAGCGACAGGCCGTGGCCGGAACGGCGCAGTTGGTGGCCCGCCGAGCGAGCCAGGCCTGCAGGCTGTTCAGGACCCCCGGCTGCAAGCGGTCGTAGACCCAAGGGCCTTCCTGCCGCGCCGCGATCAGGGCAGCTTCCTTGAGCACCTTGAGATGAAACGAGAGCCTGGACTGGGCCAGGCCCAGTTCGACGGTGAGGTCGCAGACACAGCGCTCGCCCTGGCCCTGAGGAGATCCCTGGCCTGATCAGCGGAGAGGGGCTGCGCAAGTGGCGGCCCAGCGATCCTGGGACCATCGACCTTCGGGCCGTGGTGGGAAGCATGTGATCTGCAACACAATATCCATCAATTCTAGTTGATCTAAGGTTGGCGCGAACCCTGTGCCCTGAGGCGGGCTGCTGCAGCCATGAACATCGGCATCAACGGCTTCGGCCGCATCGGCCGCCTGGTGTTCCGCGCCCTCTGGGGGCGGCCCGGCATCGAGCTGGTGCACGTCAACGACAGCGGCGGCGATGCCCACACCGCCGCCCACCTGCTCGCCTTCGATTCCGTGCACGGCCGCTGGCAGCAGACGGTGCAGGGCAACACCTCGGGGTTCCTCGTGGGCGGCCGGGAGGTGCGTTACACCCAGGAGAAGGACCCCACCGCCGTTCCCTGGCGCGAAGCAGGCGTGGAGATGGTGCTGGAGTGCAGCGGCAAGATCAAGACACCGGAGACGCTGCAGCCCTATTTCGACCAGGTGGGCCTCAGACGCGTGGTGGTGGCTTGTCCCGTCAAAGGCGAAATCGCTGGTGCCGAAGCGCTCAACATCGTCTTCGGCATCAACCACCACCTCTACGACCCCACACGCCACCGGCTGATCACCGCCGCCTCCTGCACAACCAACTGCCTGGCGCCGGTGGTGAAGGTGGTGCACGAGCGCTTCGGCATCCGCCACGGCTCGATCACCACCCTGCACGATGTGACCAACACCCAGGTGGTGATAGACGGTTTCAACAGCGATCTGCGCCGCGCCCGATCCTGTCTCCAGAACCTGATCCCCACCAGCACCGGCTCGGCCCGGGCGATCGGCCTGATCTTTCCCGACCTCCAGGGCCGCCTCAACGGCCACGCCATCCGGGTGCCTTTGCTCAATGCCTCGATCACCGACGCTGTGTTCGAGCTGGAGCGCATCGCCACGGCTGAGGAGGTGAACGGCGCCTTTGAGGCCGCCGCCAACGGTCCCCTGCAGGGCATCCTCGGCTACGAGAGCCGGCCGCTGGTGTCCAGCGATTTCCTCAATGACAGCCGCAGTTCGATCGTGGATGCTCTCTCCACCCTGGTGGTGAACGGCACCCAGCTGAAGGTATACGCCTGGTACGACAACGAGTGGGGTTACAGCTGCCGCATGGCCGATCTTGCCTGCCACGTGATTGCCCGGGAGGCAGGCTGATGCGCAACCTCACCGCCCTGCAGCAGTACGGCATCGTGACGGCCAACTACTGGGCCTTCACCCTCACCGACGGTGCCCTCCGCATGCTTGTGGTGTTCCACTTCCACCAGCTGGGTTACACCACCCTGGAGATCGCCTTTCTGTTTCTGTTCTACGAATTCTTCGGCATCGTCACCAACCTCTACGGCGGCTGGCTGGGGGCCCGCTTCGGGCTGCGGCTCACCCTCTGGGCGGGCACGTTGCTGCAGGTGGGTGCCCTGCTGATGCTGATCCCGGTGGCCGACAGCTGGCCCCGCTGGTGGAGCGTGGCCTACGTGATGGTGGCCCAGGCGATCAGTGGCATCGCCAAGGACCTCAACAAGATGAGCGCCAAGAGCGCCATCAAGACGGTGGTGCCCGAGACCCCCGACGACCACAGCCGCGGCGAGACCCAGTTGTTCCAGTGGGTGGCGATCCTCACCGGCTCCAAGAACGCCCTCAAGGGGGTGGGCTTCTTCCTGGGCGGGGTGTTGCTCACCAGCATCGGTTTCAACGCCGCCGTGGGCGCCATGGCTGCCGCTCTGTTCCTGGCCTTTCTGATGACGCTGGTGCTGCCCGGAGACATCGGCCGCATGAAGGAGAAACCCGCCTTCACCGAGCTGTTCTCGAAATCCACAGGCATCAACATGCTCTCGCTGGCGCGCTTCTTCCTGTTCGGTGCCCGGGATGTGTGGTTCGTGGTGGCCCTGCCGGTGTTCCTGCAGGCCGCCCTGGGCTGGCAATACTGGGAGGTGGGCGGCTTCATGGGCCTGTGGGTGATCGGCTACGGGATCGTGCAGGGATTGGTGCCGGCCCTGCGCCGCAGCTGGGGAAAGAGCGCGCCACCCGGTGTGTCTGCGGTGCAGTTCTGGAGTGCGGTGCTCACCGCCATCCCGGGCCTGATCGCCATCAGCCTCTGGCGGCAAGTGGGCAATCCCGGCATCGCCGTGGTGGTGGGACTGGCGGCATTCGGGGTGGTATTCGCCATGAATTCCTCGATCCACAGCTACATGATTCTGGCCTACACCGAAGCCGAAGATGTGAGCCTGAATGTGGGCTTCTATTACATGGCCAATGCCGCCGGCCGCCTCGTGGGCACCCTGCTCTCGGGCGCTCTTTTCCTGGTCGGCGGGCTGCAGGCCTGCCTGTGGGCTTCGTGCCTGCTGGTGGCGCTGGCCTTCCTCTCCGGCACGCGTCTGCCCGCACCACCACGTCAGCTGCAGCCGGCATGAACCCGGACCAGGAGCTGTTTGCATCCGCTGTGAGGCATCTTTCGCCGGTTTTCCTGTCCACTGCTGGAAGCCCTTACCCAGGGCTTCCGCATGCGCTTCTCCATCCCTGATGCGGCCGCGACGATCGCCGATCGAATTGTGCAGAAGCGCCACCATGACTGGATCGAGGCGATTTTCGCGTCGCACCGATACGTGTGCTCAGCCATTCGGCCCAGCCCAGTCGGGCTGCTGGGCCCCTCACCTGCTGCGTGATGGCCAGCATCTGAGGATCGCCTGGCCTGGCACATCCGTGGCATCACTGCCCTGGCGATCGGCTTGGTGGTGGTGGGTGCCCTGATCCGGCTGGGTGGGGTGCTCTGAACTCGCTCGATCCCCACAACAAAGCCCGCAGCCGTGATCGTTTTCAGATCAGCTGTTTTTCAGTCTCTCGCCTGCGGGGGATCTCCTTCTTTCCGGCTCCCTCCTTGGCCTGCCCAGTCGTTCTGGCGGGTGCGTGCGGATACGGGGGACCGGCCCTGCGGACACCTGCCTTGGCCCTGTCAGGAGAGCCAGGCCCCGCCCAGCGGCCAGTCGTGCCGCCTCCTGCACGGCCGTGATGCAGCGCTGGGCCCGGCGTTTGGCATCGTCCTGGCCCTGGGCGCGCAGCAGGTAACCCTCCAGCGCCTTCGGGGTTTCGATCAGTGCCAGCAGGCCAGCGGGGCGTGCAGAGAGGGAGCCATCCACAAGCAGGCGGCTCACCAGGCCGTGGGTGATCCCACAGCTGCTCCCCTGCGGAGCCGGCTGCCAACAGATCCTGGCGAAGCACTCCCAGCAGCGATTGCTTGAGGGCATCGAGCTGGCCCGGCCGCAGCCGGCGGCTGTTGGGCAGGCCCACGGTGGTGCGGGGACAGCCCCCGCGGTTTCACAGGGACATTGAACGCGGCGCCACGGCCGCCAACGGAGATCGAGCTCAACCCGCCCCTGGTGAAAGCGAAAGCCCATGGCGATCCGCGGCTGTTCTCGCGGGTGGTGCCGGAGCAGGTTTCAGGTTGCCCTGCTGATGCAGCAGTCCGCAAATCCATGCACCCAGCGCGTACAACCGTTGGCTCTGCAGACTCCAGAGAAGGAGGGGTTCGCCTCAGAAGCAGCGTTGCGCTGTCTGGGTGGCAAAAGGTACGGGAACAGGTACTCCAGCAACCCCCCACAGCCGCAGAGAAGGCGTACTTTGAACTTGAGAGGAGGCCCGGTAGCCAACCCGACCCTCACCCTCCAACAGAGTCCGGCCAGGGATCATCCGAGCCGGTGTGCACAAAGGAGGTGCGCCAACGATGCGACACACAACAGGTGAACGTGATGGCGCGGCGCGAACGCCATCCCGTAACCGCAGAGAGCCATACGCCAGTTCTGATTCCCGCGTGATGAACCCCCGGGCTGCATAACCCGAGCCGGGATCACAGCCGAGAAGGTCAAGCCCCGAGCATCTCTTCTCCCAGACGTGATCTCCTTCCCTTCCCTGCCAGGCCCCAGACAGGACATGCGTGAACCACAGACACCCGATCGGCCGTTCCTGGTGTGAGGACGTGACCGCCGCAACCGGTGCTAAGGCGCCCCCCACGGGGCGCCTTCCTGTTGGGCATGGGGTCCTCACGCTTCAGCGGAGCGACAGGGCAAGTCCATGGCTCAGCGTTGCAGCTTGGAGCCCCCACAGTCCTGCCAGCTGCCGAGCAGACGAGCCAGTTCATCCTTCATGGCACTGAGCTCGGAGATCCGCTGGTCAATCGAGGCCATCCTGGTCGCAATGCTGTCTTTCAGGACAGAGCAGTTGCAGACACCAGCTCGCCGGACCTCCAGGATCTTCGCCAGCTCGGGAATCGATACATCCATCGCTCGCAGCGCCCGAATGATCGTCAGCTCAGCGAGATTCTCCTGATCAAACAACCTGTATCCCGCTGCGGATCGAGCCTTGGGCTGGAGCAGTCCCTCGTCGCAGTAGTAGCGGATCGTCTTGACGGAGAGGCCTGTTCGCCTGGCCACCTCGCCGATGCGCAGGCCCGGCATGGGCACCGATGACAGCGATCCCCGCAAGGGCACAACCTGAACCCTCCAGTCCATGGAAGCTTCTCCAGCCTAGGCACCGTCAAGCGACAGCAGCCCTGTCAACAACTGTCCATTGATCACGGATTACTGGAGACTTTCGCTAGGCTGTCGGTCCAGCAGGCGCTCTGCGCTCATCACCCGTCCCATGTCGCACCGTTTCAGTCCGTGGGGCGTGCAGGCGGCAGCCACGATCGGAGCCAACCTCCTGTTCTCCGCCGCGGCTCTGGCCGCTCCAGCCGCAGGTTCGGGCGGCGTCCCGGCGATGTATGCCACTCAGGCAGAAGCGGAGAAAGCCGCCAAGCTGCACTTCAACTGCACGGGCGCCCACAGGATGGGCAACCAGTGGATGCCCTGTACCGAGCACGGTGATGGCCAGGGCTCCGGGCCCTCCCACTGAGGATGAGCACTTCCATGGCCCAATGTGGGGACAAGCCCAAGCGGATCGCCTTCGGGGTAGCGCCCCTGGGCATCATCTCGATCGGCATCGTGCCGATGGGGGTGGTGAGCATCGGCGTGGTGCCGATGGGCGTCATCAGCATTGGCGTGGTGGGGATGGGTGTGCTGAACGCCTGTGTGGTGGGAATGGGCGTGCTGGTGGCGGGAGTGAATGTGATGGGGGTCTGGTGGGCAGGCATGGAAGGCATGGGCCCGCAGCGCCTGGGGGCTCCTCCCAGTGCCCTGCATCAGCACCACCACAGCTCCGATAGCCAGTTGCCGGCCAACCTGTTGGCTTACCCCACCCGAGAGGAGGCCCTGGAGCAAGCCCGGAAACTCGGCTGCAGCGGCGTCCATGCCATGGGCTCCCTCTGGATGCCCTGCTCCCAGCACCCGCAGTAGGGGAAGTCCTCGGTGACCGTCAGCCGATTGAGGATGGAAGGCAACGGCCTGAGATCGATGACGCGAACCACCTGGCCATGGGCCTGGCTGGCCGGGGTCGCCCTGGCCCTGGTGCCGATGTCTGTCTGGGCCCATGCCGATGCACACCCCGGTGGTGGTTTCGTGGCCGGATTGCTTCACCCCATCTCGGGCCTCGATCACGTGGTGGCGATGGTGGCCGTGGGCCTCTGGGGTGCGGTGCTCGGCCCACCGGCCCTGTGGGTGCTGCCGGTGGCCTTCCCCATGGTGATGGCCCTCGGGGGGCTGCTCGGTCTACTGGGCATTCCGATTCCGGGGGTGGAGATCGGCATCGCCGTCTCGGGTCTGGTGATGGGGCTGATGGTGCTGTTCGAGCTCCGACCGCCCCTGTGGCTGGCGGCGCTGATCGTTTCCGCCTTCGCGGTGTTTCACGGCCATGCCCATGGCGCGGAACTGCCGGCCGGCAGCAACGCCCTGCTCTACAGCCTGGCCTTTGTCCTGGCGACAGGGCTGCTGCATCTGCTCGGGATCCTGCTGGGAGAAACGCGCCGCTGGCCCGGTGGTCGGCGCTTTGTGCAAGGGGCCGGTGGGGTGGTGGCGCTGGTGGGGCTGTGGTTCCTGGAGCAGGCCCTCACGTGATCGCGCTCCTCGCCCATCTCACCCCCTCCGGCTTCGGGCCCTGGGGTGATGGCATGGCGCGGCTGTTTCTGGAGCCCACCGAGCTGCTGCTGGTGATCGCCCTGGTGCTGCTGGGCGTGCAGGCCCGCCAGCCCTGCAGCGATCGCCTGCCCTTGCTGCTGCCGCTGGCCTGGCTGCTGGGGGGCCTGATCGGCCTGCGCCTGCCATCGCCCCTGCTGCTGGCCGTCGTCTGCACAGGCCTGTTGGCGGCCCTGGGCTTGCTGGTGGCCCTCGGTCTGCGGCTGCGGCAGGCGCAGCTGCTGCCCCTCGCTGCTGGCCTGGCGGGGCTGTTCGCCCTGGTGGCGGGATCGGCCCTGGCCGGTCATTCAGGAGCGCTGCCGGCCCTGCTGGGGGAGACCGTGGCGATCGCGGTGTTGAGCCTGCTGCTTGCGCAGGCTCTGGCACCGCCGCATCCGCGCTGGCTGGCGATCGGCCTGCGGGTGGGCGGCAGCTGGATCACCGCCGCCTCGTTGCTGATGTTCGGTTGGCTGGTCCGCCACCCACAGTGATGCCTCTGCAGCCAGCCGGACCCACAATGGAGACCACGGTTCCAGTGGGTCACTCCCTGGAGGCAACGAGGAAAGTCCGGTGGGGCGCAGGGTTCTCCTGAGCCGAGTCCGGCGCTGTCCCGCAGCTGTGATGGGGGCCATGGCCCTCTCAGCCAGAACGCTCGCCGTGTTGAGCCCCTTCTTCGCCGGCGCGGACCGGATTCCATCATGACCCTTTCTGCTTCTGCCCGATCTCTGGCCCTGTTTGGCGCGGCCTCAGCACTGGCATTGCTGCTGGATCAGCCCGCCCAGGCCCATGGCATCGCCCACGGCGGCATCGCCGCCGGCTTCCTGCACCCGATCAGCGGTGTCGATCACCTGCTGCTGCTGGTGGGCATCGGGGCCGCCGCCTCCTGCATTTCTGCGCAGCTGCTGCTCTGGGCTCTGGCTGGGGCGATCGGCGGTGGTGTGTTTGGAGCGATGGGCGGCACCTTGCCGGCCCAGGAGTTCCTCGCGGCCCTTGCGATCACAGCGGTGGCCGTGCTGGTGCTGCGCTGCCTGCGCTCCAAGCAGAGTCCGCAGTTGGGTGCCTGCGCCGCTGTAGTGGCCGCCGCCGTGGCGGTGCACGCCATGCTCCATGGCCTGGAGGCACCGGCCGATGGCTCCGCCGCTCTCTGGTGGCTTGGGGCTTTCACGGGTTCGGTGCTGGTGAGCGGCGGCAGCTTCCTGCTGCTGCGGCGCCTGCCTGTGGCCTGGACCCGTGGTGTGGCGCTACTGCTCGCTCTATGCGGCGGCGTGGTGGCTCTCGGGCCTGCCGGGCTGTTGATCCGCTGAGCCGGACTCGGGAACCCTGGCTGCACCCACCTCGCCACTGCAGATCCGTCCTCACGAGTCAGCCATCAGCGAGGCCGAGGCCCAGCTGGCCTGGGTGGAGCAGAGTCAGGCGGTGATGGTGGCTGTGGATGCGGCCGGGGCCGCGGTGGGCACGTACTACCTGAGGCCCAACTCCCTGGCTCTCGGTGCCCACGTCGCCAACGCTGGCTATGTGGTGGCTGAGCACTGCCGGCGCCAGGGTGTGGGCAGCCGGCTTTGTCAGCACTCCCTGCAGGCGGCGCGGCGGCTGGGCTTTCGGGCGATGCAGTTCAACCTGGTGAGCACCAACACCGCCGGCCTCCGCTGCTGGCAGCGCAACGGCTTTCAGGTGGTGGGCACCCTGCCGGGGGCGTTCCGCCATAGGCAGTTGGGCGATGTAGATGCCCTATGCCCTGGTCATGTTCCAGTGCTTGTTGGAGGGGCCCAGTGGATGAAGGCAGTATCAGGGTGCTCTTCACAGGAAGCTGGATCCTTTTCCCTGCGGTGATTCCTGCATGGTCCAAAGCTTGATCTCGGCTCAATGAGAGGTTCGACGCCTGCAGGGCAGACCATTCTGCAGTGACAGGCCGTTGCGCCAGGACAACCAACAATTCTCCCTCGCCACCCCTGGGATTGGAATTCATAGGATTAAAACCACTCGATTCCTTGGCGATGGGCTCCTCTTTCTCCCCGGATCCTCTGACCAAACACTCGACCAGGGTTCTGGCCAATGTTTCCTGCATGGCCGCCATCGCTCTGGCAGCTACCCTCGGGCAACCGGCCTGGGCCCGTGCGGGCAACACCCCGGACCCGGCACGGGTCGTGGCCCAGGCTCCCGCACCCGCCATCACGATGCAGCAGGCCATCACCAAAGCCACTGCGGCCGTCCCCGGGGGAAGGGTGATCGAGATCGATCTCGACCGGGAGAAGGGCCGAGTGATCTGGGAGGCCCTGGTGGAGAGCTCCAAGGGCCGATTCGAAATCTATGTGGACGCCACCACCGGAGAGATCCTCAAGAAGGAACCCGATAACTGATGGTACGGCTGACCGGTGTTGCACGTCTGGCCGCTCCCTTACGCCCGATGGAGTCAGGGGCTCGAGATCGTGAGTGGTGAGTTGCTAAGCAGGGATCCGATTCCGCTGTTCAAGCCCCGCAGCAAGTAGGGCCTCGAGGAGGCCTTCAGAATCTGGGGGCAAATTCAAGGGGTGATCGCAGGTCTGTCTATTGAGTACAGCCAAGATCCGCATCACCGCCATCTCGACGCTGGGCATCGTCCTGTTGCTGATTCAGAGACAGTTATTCCTGGCCGTCAGCGTTGGTATGGCTCTGGTGGGCAGCGGCGGCCTGATCCTGCGCCATGACCGTTGAAGTTGCCCTGGCGATGTTGCAGCGGGACGGCCGCTGGTTGATGCAGCTGCGCGACTAGATTACCAGCATCGTCGCTCCAGGTTGCTGGAGGAAATCAGCTGGCAGCCCCAGCTCCTGAAGTTCGCCATGGTGCAGCACCTTCATCGGCGCACGCCCCCTTGATTTTAGCGCTGAGCTGTCAGTGCCCTTGGAGCAGATGCAACTTCTGGAGGGTCAGGACATGGCGGTGGTTTCAATAGAGGATTTGCTGTCGTGATCGATCTGGACCGCCCGTCTTGGCAATCCTCGCGGGCTGGCCGATGGGCTGCTGGAGGTGATGCAGCACGTGCTCGAAGCCCAGGCCTGAGCACAACAAAGCCCGGAGCGTTGGCCCCGGGCGTTTGTCTCCTCATCCGTGGTGCCGACCCGAGGGGGTGGGGCACAGTTGCACGTGGATTGTGCTTGGCAACAGCCGTGATCGTATTCAGATCAGGGTGGCTTTGGTTGTTTAGCGGAGCTGCTGGCGCTGGCACCTGGGGCCAGGTGTCTATCGGGACGTTCCGTTGGGTCCGGGGCACCTGAGGCGGTGCAATGGACGGCGCCAGGGCTGTTTCAGCAAAACAGCCGCGACTCGCCAGGAACGTCAGTGATCCGTTGAGAGTGTTGGAGCAGGGGCCGGATCGTCAGCGCACTCCTGGCTGCTGCTCAGGTGGGGTGTCTTCCATGCTCTGGAGCCTCCCGGTTGTCGATGCAGTCACGATCGGACGACTGGCGGTTCAGGGCAAGGGCTGGAGCGCGAACGAAACCGCTCTTCACCAAGGGCAATGGGGCTTCATGAAGGGGACTTCACGGTGCTGGCATCACCAGCAACAGCAGCCGGTTGCTCTCCGGATCCAGCAGCCAGGCTTCTGCGCCAAAGGGTTCCTCGCGTGGCGGTTCCTGCAGCGAGGCGCCCAGGCCCAGCGCTGCGGTGATCCAGGTGTTGAGCACGGCAACAGCGCCTGTGCCATCCGACTGGCGTTGCAGGCACAGCGCCAGCCGTCCCATCTGCTGCGGCTGGGCACGGCTGCGCGATGGCGCGTAGATCTCCAGCCACCCACCGGCCGGCCAGGGCACCCGCCAGTGGGTGGCACTCAGCCCCGGCAGCGGCTCCACCTCCAGCAGTGCGCCGTAGAAGCGGGCCAGGCCGGCCGGATCATCGGCAGCCAGCACGATCGAGGCGCTCATCCCCATGGCCGCCACCAGGCCCTGCGGGGCTGGGCGGCATGGCGACCGTCGCAGAGGGGATAGCGGTGCGAACGGCCGCAGCGGCACAGCAGCATTGTGGCCGCCTCGCTCAGGCGCAGCTCGTAGGACACCCGGCCAGAGCCCAGATGGGCGCCATCGCAGAACCAGCCCTGACGGCTGCGACCACAGCTGCACAGCTGATGCACCCCGGCGGGCAGTTGCAGCGGTTCAGGACCTGGGGTGGCGGCAGTGGGCTCAGGCATCGGTTCAGCCCTCCGTTGAGGCCTAAGACCAGTCTGGGGCAGCCTCATCCGTTGCTTTCCAATCCATCCAGAAGGGACACGCCGACCACGACAGCTACCGCCGACGGAGGCGACGTGCCGTAGTTCTCGCATGGCGGCAGCGGGGGGAGCGAGGATCACCGTTCTGATGATCGGCATCCCTGGCCCTGGTGGCATCCCCCCTGCAGATCCGCCCCTATGGGGCGGCCGACTGGCCGGCGGTGTGGGCGCTGCTGGAGCCGGTGTTCCGCGCCGGTGAAACCTTCCCCCACGACCCGGCGATCTCGGAGGCCGAGGCCAGGGTGGCGTGGGTGGAGCAGAACCAGGCGGTGATGGTGGCTGTGGATGCGGCCGGAGTTCCAGTGGGCACGTATTACCTGAGGCCCAACTCCCTGTTACTCGGCGCCCATGTCGCCAATGCCGGCTATGTGGTGGCGGAGCACTGTCGCCGCCAGGGAATCGGCAGCCGCCTCTGCCAGCACTCCCTGCAGGCAGCGCGGCGGCTGGGATTCCGGGCGATGCAGTTCAACCTGGTGGTGAGCACCAATACCGCCGGCATCCGCTGCTGGCAACGCAATGGCTTTCAGGTTGTCGGCACCCTGCCTGGGGCGTTCCGCCATCAGCGGTTGGGATACGTCGATGCACTGGTGATGATCTGGCAGTTGCTGTGATTCGGACCTATGTCATGTCGTCGACTCGATAATCGCCAAGAATTATCTCCGGGTTGCGGATGGCGATTTGCATATGGGTTCTGTCGCGAAAGCCTGCGCCGGGATCAACGAGGTCGCCTTCTTTAAACACTCCATAGAGGGAGCACCTGAGTCCGCTCCGCCTCTTTCCGGTGTGGATCAGGCACGGGTCGGGGCGCTGATCGGGAACGGTCGCGAGAAGATCGGGACTGCCGCTCCGAGTTCCGGGAGCCGGGCGCGTCTGATGCGTTAACTCAAAGACTGGATGACTGAGGCGACCATTGATTTCACGCGCTTCGCATGGAATCCAAGTCACGTGAGATCACAGAGCCAAGAGCCTCCAAGCCGTAAATCGATCCTGCTTCGCGACATTATTCAGGAGCTGCGCCACTCTGGCTCTGGAGCGGCGGGTTGACGGCCGAAAGCGCCGAGGCATCGGACAAGCATCGGATCTTTCGGATTTTATTTTTCTACGTCTTTTCACGCCTTGTCTGTTCTTTCGCATCATTGCGATGCCACTTTTTCAATGATCAGGAGATTGCCGGCGGCATGCCAGCTTTCTGGGGTTTTGACGTTATGGTCCTTTGAAGGCGTGAGAAAGCAGGGCAAGCGCGACGACTAAAAAGATGAAAGCGCTCAATAGCATAGGTAAAGCTTCCAAGGTCAGACGGCTCGGAGATTTGTCGGTGAGGGTGGCACCAGCCAAGTGGCCTTTGCGACCCTCTCTCTCAAAGCGGGCGATAACCATGATGTTTGCACCGGCGCGGAGGATGTGCTCACGGAGGTCGATTCCCCGCCGGAGCCCGACCGGGTTTCGGCAAAGGCCGAGGTCGGCAATCAGCGCAGCGGAGCGGGGATCGGCGCAGGGGCCGAGGGCGTTTTGGGTATCTTCGAACTCGGCCGCTTGGCGGTCGAACTCCGCGATCTCCAAGTGGTATTGCTGCCCAAGGGCGTCTTCGAGGGCGAGGCGGTTGAGGCCGCACTTTTTCGTGTGTTTTAAGACCCGCACGGGCGCTGGCTGGCCGCCGCGACTCTCGTGAACTTGGAGGCAATAAGCGAGGCAGGGTGTTCCCGAAAGTGGGGAAAGGAGTGTTTCTCCCTCGCCATCGACGCTGAAGAGCCGCCCCTCGACCCGCACTATCGAACCGGCGGAGGCGCGGTTGGGCGGGCGGGCCTGGGCAAAGCGCAGTCGCTTCCAGGCCTGCCCGAAAATCAGAAGCGCACCTCCAAAAACGAGGAGTCCGCATCCGGCGGAGAGCCAATCCACAGTGATCAAGAAACTCATCACACCCCCCCGTTCACATTGTGGCGGATGGCGGTGTCCAGTTCGCTGAGAGGGAGTGCGTGGAACACATGGCCGAGGGAAGTGAGTACAAGCAAGACCAGCCAGCGGATCGGCACGCCGACGAAGTCCGGCAGGCTCCGGCTGCCGCTCTCGGGACAGACGACTGCGGGACCTTTGGCGCGGTAGCGCACGGGGGTGGTCCCGGTGCCGGGAAAGTCACGTTCTAAAAAGTAGCTCTCCACTTCGCGCGAGAGACCGTCTGCCGGGGTGAAGGTATAGCGGACCCGTAGAAAATTGGTGTCGCAGCCATGAAACAGAACGAAGGGGCCCAGGCTGTGCTTGGACCGACCGCGCATCCTGACTGCGGTACGGAGAGGTGAGTTGGACGTCTGAATCGATCAGGCAGCGTCCATTAGGAGCCTGCTGAAAAAGTCCCGAGGTCGCCATGACTTGAGTCTGACCTCTGGGCGCAGCGCCCGTGAACACTGGGCTCGGAGTCAGGCGTTCCCGGGCTGAATGGCCCTTGAAGGGGTTTTTCA
>NZ_JAYGID010000138.1:0-31757 GCF_034931685.1 Synechococcus sp. CCY9202 | reverse complement strand
CCGCTCTGGTGCTGGGTGGCCTGGCGGCCGGGGTGCCCGCAGCCTGGGCTGCGGCTCCCACGCCAGCCCTGCTGCAGGCCCTCGAGGCGGCGCTCAACAGCTCTGGCAGCAGCGATCTGGCGGCCCTGCTCGAGGCTGGTCCAGGCTTCGATCCCAGTGAGCTGGAAGCGCGCTACAGAACCCTGCGCGAGCTGTTCCCCGATGCCCGCTGGCAGATCTCACCGGCGGCTCCGCTGCGGGATGGCCGCGCCACCGTCACGGTCACGGTCACCGGCCATCGTCAGGACGGGGCCTACAACTACCAGCTGGAGGCCTCCCAGCAGCTTGCCCTCGAGAGCAGCGGCAACCGGATCAACGGCCAGACCGTGATCCGCGAGCAGTCGATCCTGCGCAGTGGTGACGTCGACCTGCCCGTGAGCCTGCTGATCCCCGATGCCGTGCTGACCGGCCAGCGCTACGACGTGGACGTGCTGTTCGATGAACCCCTGAAAGGTGCCGTGGTGGCCGGTGGCATCGTGCCCCTGACAGCCGAGCAGTTGTCGGCGGTCGAGAGTCCCGACCTGCAGCTGGGTGCCTTGGGCGGCGGTGGCCTGTTCAAGGTCGTGCAGGCACCCACGACCCCCGGCTCCCAGACCTGGGCGATCCTGCTGGTGCATCCCGAGGGCATCGTGAGCGCCACCAAACGGGTGCGCGTGGTGACGGATCGACAGGCTCTGCAACCCTGAAGGGCCCAGCCCGAGCACGGCTCAGGCCAGCAGGATGTCCGTTGGAGCCAGGGGCGTGAACGGGTCCAGCTCGGCCAGGAGGCCACCGCCATTGCCGAAACCGGCGTCCTTGCCGTTGTCGTTGAGGAACAGCTGACCCCTGGGTTCCCAGTACACGAGGGAGGCCTTGGAGGCAAGGCCCTTCTTCAGCGCTTTGCGGTTGCCATCGATCTGTCGGAATCTGGCCGCCTGACCATCCAGGAAACCAGCTGCCACAACCAGTTGATCGATGCCGCTCTCGAAGCCGCTGATCGAGCGGCCCGTCACGCTGTCGATCACGAAGCGGTCGGGACTGCCCGATGGGACCGTTGGAGCCGAGGGAGCTGCTGAGGCGGAGCCCCAGATCTCCACCAGGGCCTGCAGATCAGTGCTCGAGAACCAGGTGGCCGGGGCATCGCCGCCGACCCGATAGGAACATGATCGTGTCCAGGTCGCTGAAGCTGGGATCATCGGGGTTGCCTCCCGGATGCTCAAGGCCGAGGGCATGGCCGATCTCGTGCACAAGCGTGCGCTGTTCCGCTGCACTCAGGCCGGGATCATTGTTGAGTTCGGCCTCGATCGTCACGCCCGATACGGCTGGGATCAAGGATCGCTGGCCCGAGGGCGTCACAACGAAACTGAATTCCGTGTAGGTGATCCCGGTGATCGTGTCGGCGAAGCCGCCGTGGTCGCGAACCTCCTGCACCGACACCAGCTGCAGTGGACTGGCCAAGCTGTTCTCCTGGCTGGCCTGCAGGCGGATCACTCCGGCCAGGCGGGCAAACGTCTGCTCGATGAAGGCCTGCTCCTCCGGATTGATGGCGATCGCAAGCGGCGGAGTGCCGAGCCCGCCGGCCAGATTGCCGTTATCGAAGCCGACAGCCGTGAGGCCATAGCGCAGCTGATGACTGCCAGTGCTGTCTGCCGCGTAAAGCTGGCGCAGCAGATCAAGCACGGTCAGGTCGGCCTTGATCAGGCTGGTGGGCAGCGCAACGGTCATCAGGCCAGGGATTCCGGGATCCGAGCCGGCCGCCGGGCTGTCATGGGTCCTCCGTGGGGCGTTGCGTCCTGCAACCTAGGCAGGCTCAGTGCCGACGTCAGGCCTGGAACCAGCGCATCAGGCAGGACACGTCGTCGTCGCCATGGCCGGCGGCGATCAGCTCCTCTTCCAGATGGCTCACCCGCTCGCTCAACGGCAGGGACAACCCCACTGCCCTGGCGGCGGCCAGGGCGATCGTCAGATCCTTGCGGTGCAGGGAGAGCTTGAACCCCAGGGGATAGTCGCCCCGCAGCATGGTGGCGGCGCGGTGCTCCAGGGCCCAGGAGCCCGCGGCACCGCCGCAGAGGGCCTGCCTCACCATCTCCATGGGCAACCCCAGCCGCTGGCCCAGGGCCATGGCTTCCGCCACCGCCGCATAACTGCCGGCCACCAGCACCTGGTTCACCGCCTTGACCTGCTGGCCTGCGCCGATCGGCCCGAAGTGCGTCACGGTCTTCCCGACGGTCTGCAACAGCGGCATGGCCCGATGGACCGAAGCCTCTGCGCCTCCGACCAGCACCGAGAGCGTTCCAGCCTTGGCACCCTCGGTCCCCCCCGTGACTGGGGCATCGACGAGATCGAGGCCAAGGGGCCTGAGGCGGTCATGGCATGCCTGCGCCTGCGAGGGATCGATCGTGGAGAAGTCGATCACCAATCCGCCCGCAGGAAGAGCAGCGGCGGCACCCTGGGGGCCGAACAGCACGTCTTCCACCGCAGCACCATCGGTGAGACAGAGGCAGAGAATCTCTGCTGTGGCTGCCGCATCCGCTGGTGAGCATCCCCGCGCAGCGCCGGCCGCAGCCAGGGGCTCCTCCGCCTTGCGGGTGCGGTTGTGAACTGTCAGGGGGAAGCCGGCGGCCAGCAGATTGGTCGCCATCGGCGTTCCGAGCTGACCCAGCCCAAGGAAGGTCACCGATGGGAGCGGTGAGTCAGAGCTCTGCACGACCGGCTCGATGCGGATCGCCAGAAGGCTGTCATAACGGCCCGGGCAGCCTTCCCCTGCAGCGCCTCAGGCCAGCAGGGCCACCTCGACACACAGGCCCGGGCCGAAGGCCATGGCCAGGCAGGGGCCGCGAGCGCCGCTGCGCCGCAGACGCTCGAGGATGAACAGCAGGGTCGGCGACGACATATTGCCGCAGTCCCTGAGCACCGATCGGGAGGGCTCGATCAGGAGGGGATCAAGCCCCAGGGCCTCGGTCACCGCTGAGAGGATGCGGGGGCCGCCGGGATGCACGGCCCACGAGCCGATGGCAGCGAGCGTCAGCTGATGGACAGCCAGCCAGCCGGTCAGCCAGGGCCGCAGATGCTCCGCGATCAGGTCTGGGACCCGTGGGGACAGGCCCATGGCGAAGCCGTGATCCTCAATCGCCCACGACATCGCCTCGGTGCTGTCGGGCACCAGCAGGGAGCCGCTGGCGATCAAGCGCCGCAGCCGAGGGGCTGAAGGCGACTCAGCCTCAGGCTCCTTTCCGCAGGCCACGAGGGCGGCGGCGCCGTCGGCGAACAGGGAATTGGCCACGATCCGCTCGGCCTCCCAGCCGTACTGCAGGTGAAGGCTGCAGAGCTCAACCGCGCAGAGCAGGACACAGGCTTCAGGATCAGCCCCGGTGAATCCGGCAGCCACCCGGAGACCGTTCAGGGCTCCATGGCAGCCCATGAACCCCACGTGGGTGCGGGCCACGTCGGTGGGCAGCGGCAGGGCGGTCATCAGGGCGAGATCGACGCCAGGCGCCTGGAAGCCGGTGCAGGAGACCGTGATCAGGTGGGTGATCCGTTCTGGGGGCAACTGCGCCTGGTCCAGGGCAGCGAGAACGGCCCGCAAAGCCAACGTTGGCGCTTCCTGGGCGTAGCGACGCATCCGTTCCGCGGTGCCAGGGCTGGTGGCTCCGAAGAAGGACTGCTGATGGCACGACTCCGTGCCCGTGGGCTCCAGCAGAACGCTGTGGCGTGTGGCAACCCCTGAGCGGCGATGGAGGGTATCGAGGAGCCGGCGTTGGGACGCAGAGAGGACCTGGTTGGGCAGGGCCACCTCGGCGGCGATGGCGGCAGCGTCGCCCTGGGCGATGCGATGGGGGGGCAGGGCCGTCCCCAGGCCGTGGATTGTCAGGGACATGGCTCTGGGGTCAGACGTTCCAGGGTTGCACCACCCAGCTGCTGGAGGAGTGGGGCGGTCAGTGCCGGCCAGCGCTCGGCCGCCGCCAGCAGGGTGCGGCTCAGGCCGGGGCGCCGCAGGGCGAAGGCCAGGGCATGGCAGAGGCGCTGCCTCGATCCGATCAGACGGGCATGGCGGCGGGTCCACTCCCTCTCGAGGTCTCGGCTCCAGTCCTCCTGCCCCTGCAGCACCAGGGGCACCGCCGCCAGAGCCCCGACCAGAGCCCAGCCCATGCCCTCGCCCGTGAAGGGTTCCACGTAGCCAGCGGCATCCCCCAGCAGCAGCAGCCGCTCGGCCGCCGGGGGTGTGCTCTGGCGGGTGAGGGCCGGGGTGGCCCGCCAGGAGGTCTCGCTGCCCTGGGGCACGGGATCGAAGCCGGCCTCGGCCAGCACCGTGGCAGCGCAGGCGGCCGGACCTCCGGCAGCGATCAGGTGGGTGCGGTCGAAGGCCGCGGCCAGGTTGAGGCCCCCGTCTTCGTTGCGCACCAGCCCCACATAGCCGTGCTGGCCGATGGCCATGTGGATCGTGCCCTTGCCATAGCCGCTCACCTCGGCGTCCAGCCGGCAGCCGGCGCCGACCCTGGCGTGGGGGTTGATCCGCGTCTGGATCGGGATGTCCGGATCCAGCCCGGAACTGCCCAGCCCCGTGGCCAGCAGCACGACCCGGGCGCTGGTGCTCTGATGCTCGTCGCCGGAGCGCAGCAGCACCTGCCTGCCCCCCGGACAGGCACCGCCCACGCTGGCCTCGGTCTGCAGGCGCAACACGGCTCCGGCAGCCACGGCGGCCTCACTCAGGGCCAGGTCGAAGCGGCTCCTGGAGAGGGATCGGCCCACGGGCAGGGCGAGGTCCACCTGATGGCCTTGCAGGCCGAGGCGGAGCCGGGCGAGGGGAACAGCGCCCTGGTCGTCAACCAGGTGGCCCAGGCCTGCATCGTCCAGGGCCCTGAGGGCGACACCGTTCAGGCAGCTGCCGCAGACCTTCCAGCGGGGAAAGGCCCGCTTCTCCACCAGCAGCACCCGCAACCGGCGACGGGCCAGTTGGTGGGCGGCGAGGGCGCCGGCAGGCCCGGCCCCGACCACGATCACGTCCCAGTCCGGAGCGTTCATCAAGGCTGGGGCGGGCCGCCTGGCCGGCGCCAGCACAGCAGATAGCGCTCGGGCCAGCTGCGCCGGATCTTGGCGCCATCGAGACCCGCCCGGACCGCCAGGGAGCGCACTTCCTCCAACTGGAAGGCGCCCTGCACCGAGACGGGGCCATCGAAATGGACGATCGGGGAGCGACTCAGCAGGCGGCAGCCCGCCCAGGCCAGCCCGTAGCCCAGGGGACTGCGGATCAGGTCATTGACCAACACCAGCTGGCGGCTGGCGCGACCCAT
This sequence comes from Synechococcus sp. CCY9202, assembly GCF_034931685.1. Taxonomy (NCBI): domain Bacteria; kingdom Bacillati; phylum Cyanobacteriota; class Cyanophyceae; order Synechococcales; family Synechococcaceae; genus Synechococcus; species Synechococcus sp. CCY9202. The sequence goes on along the minus strand of NZ_JAYGID010000138.1, from coordinate 26,448 downwards.
GCGGCTGAGCAGACCCACCGCCGCCTCCTCGTCCAGATGGTGCAGGAAGAGGGTGCAGAGGATGACGTCGTAGTCGTCAGGCAGGGGATCCTTCAGGGCGTCAGCCTGGAAGAAGACTCCGTCGAGATCCCGCTCCCTGGAGCTGCGTGAGGCCATGGCCACCGCCTGGGGGCTGAGGTCGCAGCCGTCGACACGCACGGCGAGCCCTTCGCGACGGGCCCGTTCCGCCAGGGCACTGGTGTTGTCCCCGCCGCCGCAGGCCAGATCGAGAACCCGCAGGGCCTGTCCGTTGTGCTCCCGGGCCAGGAAACGGATCGGAGCAAGCAGGGAACCCACGGCACCACTGAGGGCGTTGATCCTGCGCAGACCCTCCAGGGCCTCGGTGTGGGCGGCGGGATCGAGGCCAGGCTGGTCCATCCACTCGGGTTGCCGGTGCCGCTGGGCCAGTGGCTGGAAAAGCATCAACAGAGCACGCGGAGGCCTGGGCTGTCGGCGCGGGGGAAAAGCTCGAGACGGTGTTCCTCGCCGACCAACAAGCCCGAAGCCCCGACCTTGACCCAGCTCTGAAGGTTACGGGCTGTAGGCGGACCTGAATCACCAGGACGCGGATCCCGCCCGATGCCGCCGCAGCTCACCCAGTTCCTGCAGGCTGACGCCGCCATCCCCGTTGCGGTCGGCCTGGCTGAAGTTCTCCTGCAGCCATCGCAGGTCCTTGGCTTCGCCGCGCTCGATCCGGCCATTGCGGTTGTGATCGGCCCGCAGGAACATCGCCCGCAACCGTTCGCCCTGCCATGCAGCGCGGTGGGGCACGAAGTCGGCGGGGGTGAGATGGCCTCGGCCACTGCGATCCAACCGTTCGAAGTGCTTTTCGATGTAGGCATGTCCCCGCACTTCGCTCCGCTCGAGGCGTTGGTCGCCGTTGCGGTCCAGCCGCCGGAACAGGTTCTGCAGCCGCTGGCGGTAGGTCTCGAGATCCCGCTGCTGCTGGGCCAGCTGCATGGCGTGCAGCGGAGGGGATGGAGCAACGGCCGCGGCCAGAGCCACGGCCGTGCCGGCCATCAGGGCAGCCAGCCGCCGCTGCCGGCGCCCCGGCCGGAGCCGGAGGGCGGGAGGCAACAGTTGCGGCGGGCCGGAAGTCCCCATGGGCCAAGGTTATGAAGTGCGCTGCCCCTGGCTGTGACCAACCTCAGTCCCAGGTGTGACCAGATCCTTCCGCAGCGGTGGCGGGCCGCTTCGCTCCATACAGTCGGCCCAGGCCGTGCCGGCCGGTTCCCCTCCTCCCCCCCTGGCGCCATGGGCAAGACGCAACGGATCTGGGTGGTGGATGACGATCCCGAGCTGCGCCAGTTGCTCGGCACTTACCTCACCGATCAGGGCTATGACGTGCGCTGCCTGGCCGGTGGCGCCCAGCTGATGGCCCGGCTCGAGAACCAGCGCCCCGATCTGGTGGTGCTGGACGTGATGATGCCCGGTGACGATGGCCTCACTCTGCTGCGGCGGCTGCGCGACCGTGGCGACGATCTGCCGGTGGTGATGCTCACCGCCCGCGGTGATGCGGTGGACCGGATCATCGGGCTGGAGCAGGGGGCCGACGATTACCTCGCCAAACCCTTCCTGCCGCGGGAACTGAGCGCCCGCATCGAGGCCGTGTTGCGGCGGCGCGTGGTTCTGCCGGCCGGCACGCCGATGGCGGAAGGGCAGGAGGTGTGTTTCGGTGACAACCGGCTTGACCTGGCCGCCCGCACCCTGCGGCGGGGAGAGGAGTCGATCGTGATCACCAGCGGGGAGTTCAGCCTGCTCAGTGCCTTCGTGCAGCATCCCCACCGGCCTCTGTCGCGCGAACGCCTGATCGAGCTGGCCCGCGGACCCGATTCCGAGACCGACAGCCGCAGCATGGATGTGCAGATCTCGCGGGTGCGCCGCCTGGTTGAACCCGACCCCTCCAGGCCCCGCTACATCCAGACGGTCTGGGGCTACGGCTACGTCTTCGTACCGGATGGACAACCGCGCAGTCGCTGAGTCACCCGGGGGATTTCGGCGCCACAGCCTGCTGATCCTGCTGCGTTTCCTGCTGGTGGCCGCCGCCGGCTTCAGCCTCAGCCTGGTGCTGCTGCAACTGCTACTGGCACGGCGTCTGGAGCGGGCCCAGATCGCCCAGCTCGGCCAGGAGGTGGCCTTCAATCTGCGTCTTGGGGAACTGGCCCTGGAGCGCCTGCCCCCATCGGCCGTGGCCCAGCTCACCGGCTTGCCCCTGCGGGTGGGTCCACAGCCCCTGCCCACGGGCGATCGGCGCCTCTATCGGCAGGCCGGTCGCCTGCGGCTCGAGCTGTGCGAACGCCTCAACAGCTGCCCCACCGTGGTGCCGGCAGGGCTTGAGGCCCGGGGGGTCTGGGTGGAGCTCCTGTCTCCCCTGGAGCCGGTGTGGCTGTTCACGGCCCTGCCGCCGGCCTCGCGCTGGCCCCCCGACCCGCTCGTGCTCAGCCTCGCCCTGGTGTCGGGAGGAGGACTGGCGGGTCTGGCCTTTCTCTGGCTGGAGGTGCAACGCCCCCTGGCCCAGCTGGAGCAGGCGCTCGGCCGGGTGGGCCGCGAGGCCCAGCTGCCGCCGCTGGTGCAGCACGGCACCGGTGCCGTGCGGCGGCTGACCCTGCGCTTCAACGCCATGGTGCAGCGGCTGGAGCTCAGCGAGCGGGAGCGGGCCACCATGCTGGCCGGCATCGCCCACGACCTCAAGAGTCCGATCACGCGCCTGCGCCTGCGGCTCAGCTTCGCACCCCTCTCCGGGCCGGAACGGGACCGCTCCGAGGCCGATCTGGACGCACTCGAGCTCATCACCAGCCAGTTTCTGCTCTTTGCCGGTGGCGCCGATGCCGAAATCCCGGTGCGTCTGCCGCTCGATCAATTGCTGGCCGAGCTTTCCGCCGCCTTCGATCCGGCTGTACTGGAGCTGGACCTCGAACCGATGGAACGGGTGGTGCAGCCCACCGCCCTGTCCCGTGCCGTGGGCAACCTGATCGACAACGCCCTCAGCCACGGTGAACCACCGCTGCGGCTTGTGCTGCGCGCCACAGACCCTGACACAGCAGCCAACGATCCAGAGGAGTTCCGCATCGAGCTCTGGGATCGGGGCGCCGGCATCCCACCGGAACGCTGGGAGCAGGCGTTGATGCCGTTCCAGCGGCTGGATGAGGCCCGCGGCGGCCAGGGCCACTGTGGGCTCGGCCTGGCGATCGCGGCCCGGGTGGCGTCGATGCATGGCGGAGTGCTCTATTGCCGCCGCGGCGATGGACCGCAGGCGGGTGGTTTTGCCGTGGGTCTGCGGGGCCGCTCGATCCATTCCGATCCGGTCACACCTGGCCCCCTGACCGGACACAGTTCCGTCAGACCCTCTGCCGACCATGGGGCCTGACTGCACGGAACCCCATGACCAACCCGTCAACCGTCTCGCCCCGGCCGTTCCCGCACCCTTCGCACCCTGGCCGGAGCGCCACCCTGTTGCTCGGAGCCCTGCTGCTCGCCGGTGGTGCCGCCCAGGCCCAGTCCTGGCGTCCCTCGAGTGGCTCGCAGCAGGTCCAGCCGTCACAGCAGTTCCGGCCGCAGAAACCCCAGAGACCCCAGGCCGCTGAAGGCGAGTGGCAGGCCTGGCAGCGGGCGCAGGCCCAGGCCTTCGATCGCCTCAGCACGGGGCAACGGCGGAACTACTTCCAGGAGCGCCTTGCCCAGGAACGTCGTCAGTCGGGGCGGCGCCTCAGCCAGCTCAGCCAGACCGAGCGCTGCTTCCTGCAGGCTCGTGGCCTTCAGGCGATTGAGGCCTGTCAGCAGCGGGAGCAGCAGGCCCGCATGGATCAGCGCCGCCAGCAGATGAGTGAGCTGGCACAACTCCGCCAGCGCTATGGCCTGCCGGTGCCCGATCAAGGCGGCCGGGGGCGCTGGTCGCCCGGCTCGCGCTATCCCGGCTCGCCCCAGTCTTCCGGCAGGAGCTATCCCTATGGCGCCGCCCTGCCTGACTACGGCTCCCAGGCCTATGGCGCCGCTCCCTCCCGTGCCGACTCCTGGCTGGAACTGCTGTTCGGCCTCTGAGCGCCTGGCATCAGACCAGTTGGCCGGGGTGCCGTCAGGATGGCGGCAGTGCCGCGGCTCCTGGTCGTTTCCTCTGTCTTCCTACCCCTTCCCCGGACCTTTTCATGACCAGCAGAAGTCCTGAGACCTGCAACACCGACCGAACCCTCCCGTTGAACCCGGTCTCGACCCAACGCTCCCGGCTGGTGCTGTTCGGCCGCGCCCTGCCCGTGATCGCCGCCCTGTCGCTGCTGGCGCCGCCCGTGGTGCTGTCCCAGACCCTCGTGGCGGCCGAGACACGGCAGGGAGCCTCCCAGAGGGGAAATCCTGAGGAACGACTCAAGCTCTCCCCAGCCCAGGCCAAGGAACTGTTCACGGCCCGGCAGGCCATGGAGCGCCGTGGCATCCAGGTCCGTCAGGAGATCCTGCAGAAGACCCGGCCCTGCATTGATCAGGCGCAGAATCTGCAGGCTCTGGGAGCCTGTAAACGATCCCAGCGGCAGGCTTATGCCAGCTTGATGGAGAAGGAGCGCCAGGAGATGCGCGACCTGTTGCAGAAGATGGGGATCAGCGTGCCGGAACGACCCGCAGGCCCGGCACGCCGGCATCAGGGCAAGCCAGCGTCCTGATGCCCGCAGGCTGACCGCTGCTCAGGCGTCGTCGAGGGCAGCCACACCGGGCAGCACCTTGCCTTCCAGCAGCTCCAGGCTGGCACCACCGCCGGTGGAGATGTGGCTCATCTGGTCGGCCACGCCCACCTTCTCCACGGCGGCCACGGAATCACCGCCGCCGATGATCGTGCAGCAGCCCTTGGCGCTGAGGTCGGCGAGGGTGTGGGCGATGCCGTTGGTGCCGGCGGCGAACTTGTCGAACTCGAACACGCCCATCGGGCCGTTCCAGATCACGGTCTTGCAGTCCGCCAGGGCGGCCTGGAAGGCCTGGATCGAATCGGGGCCGATGTCGAGGCCCATCCAGCCGTCGGGAATCACATTCACCGACGTGGTCAGGGTCTTGGCGTCGGGGGCAAAGTTGTCGGCCAGCACCACATCGGTGGGGAGCAGCAGCTGCACGCCCTTGGCCTTCGCCTTGGCCTCCAGCTCCTTGGCCAGGTCCAGCTTGTCTTCCTCGACCAGGCTCTTGCCCACCGCCAGGCCACGGGCCTTGTAGAAGGTGAAGATCATGCCGCCGCCGATCAGCACCTTGTCGCACTTGTCGATCAGGGCCTCGAGCACGCCGATCTTGGAACTCACCTTGGAGCCGCCCACGATCGCGGCCAGCGGCCGCTTCGGCTCGTCGATCGCGCCCTGCAGATACTGCAGTTCCTTCTCCATCAGGTGGCCAGCCACGCTGGGGCTGAGGATCTTGGCCACGCCTTCGGTGGAGGCGTGGGCGCGGTGGGCGGCGCCGAAGGCGTCGTTCACGTAGACCTCGGCCAGGGCGGCCAGCTTGGCGGCGAACTCGGGATCGTTCTTCTCCTCCTCGGCGAAGAAGCGCACGTTCTCGAGCAGCACCACATCGCCATCGACCATGGCGGCCACCTTGGCCTCGGCGTCGGGGCCGATGCAGCTGTCGGTCTTCACCACCGGCTTGCCGAGCAGCTCGCTGAGGCGGGCCACCACCGGGGTGAGTCGCATGCCTTCATTCACCTGGCCCTTGGGACGGCCGAAGTGGGCCGCCAGGATCACCCGGGCGCCTTTGCCGGTCAGGTCGTTGATCGTGGGCAGGGCGGCGCGGATGCGGGTGTCGTCAGTGATGGCACCGGCGTCATCAAGCGGTACGTTGAAGTCGACCCGCACCAGGACACGCTTACCGCGGAGTTCGTCGGCGCTGAGGCTGGTGAGGGATCGCTTCGTCATCGAGATTCGCTTCGGTTTCGGCGGCGGCACTTTAGCGGGCCGCCGTTCGGCGATCTCACCAGTGCTCCGGTCGATTGACCGACCCGGCTGGGGCTAGGACAGGTTTCGGCCTCGTCCGACGCCTGTTCTTTCTCTCCCTCCCGTTCGTTCAGCCCTGCGCCCACTGCCATGTTCGACACCGTTCTGTTTCCGATCGATCAGAGCCGCCAGACCATGGAAACGGCCACCGTGGCCCTGCAGCTGGCCCAGCGCCATGGCAGCCGCCTGGTGGTGCTCTCGGTGGTTGAATCCGAGGAGGGTGTGATGCACGATTCGGCGGCGGTGCATGACCTGCTGGCCCAGGCGCGCAGCAGCTTTGAGCAGGCCGGCGTGGCCTGCGAAGTGATCGAGCGTGAAGGCAAGCCCGCCTTCGTGATCGGCGATGTGGCCGATGAAATCAATGCCGATCTGATCGTGATGGGCACCCGTGGCATCTCGCTTGACACCGACCACACCAGCACGGCCGCCCGGGTGATCCAGCTGGCGCCCTGTCCGGTGCTGGTGGTGCCCTGATGCAGGCGACCGACCTGCTCAGTGCTGCCGCCCCGGCGATTCAGTGGTACCCCGGCCATATCGCCAAGGCCGAAAAATCTCTGGCCGCCAGCCTCGAGAAGGTGGATCTGGTGATCGAGGTGCGGGATGCCCGCATCCCCCTGGCCACGGGTCATCCCCGCCTGCAGCGCTGGATCCGGGGTAAGCAGCACCTGCTCGTGCTCAACCGGGTGGACATGATCTCGCCCGAGGCGCGCCAGGCCTGGACCGCCTGGTTCCGCGCCCACGACCTTGTGGTCTGGTGGTGCGACGCCAAGGCCGGCACCGGTGTGAAGCAATTGCAACAGGCGGCGATCCGGGCCGGCGACGCCCTCAATGCCCGCCGTGCCGGTCGCGGCATGAAGCCCCGGCCCGTGCGGGCCCTGATGCTGGGCTTCCCCAATGTGGGCAAGTCGGCCCTGATCAACCGGCTGGTGCGTCAGAAGGTGGTGCAGAGCGCCCGCCGTGCCGGCGTCACCCGCAGCCTGCGCTGGGTGCGCCTCGGCCAGGATCTCGACCTGCTCGATGCGCCGGGGGTGCTGCCGCCCCGCCTCGATGACCAGCTGGCGGCCCTGCGGCTGGCCCTCTGTGACGACATCGGCCAGGCCGCCTACGACGGCGAAGCGGTGGCCCTGGCCTTCGTGACCCTGCTGGCTGGCCTGGAGCCCCAGGCGGCGGCAGGCGTGCCGGTGGGTCTGCTGGAGAAACGTTATGGCGTGCCCGTGCCGGCTCTGCCAACCGCGACCGCGGGGCCAGGCACGGCACCCGATGCCGCCGCCTGGCTGGCCGCCGCCGCCGCCCGTCACACCAGCGGTGATACAGCCCGCATGGCCCAGCGCCTCCTGGATGAGTTCCGCAAGGGTGTGCTGGGGGCCATCGCCCTGGAACTGCCGGTGGCCGGCACCGGTGCCACCAACGCCCGGCCTGCCGTTCCGCCGTCGTCTCCGCCCTTGCCCCATCCATGAGCGCGTTTGGTGAAGGCGAGGGGGAGTTGCTCACGCTCACCTACCCGAAGCCCCTGCCGATGCGGCTGGATCGCTGGCTGGTGGCCCAGCGGCCGGAGCAGAGCCGTGCCCGGATTCAGAAGTTCATCGACGCCGGCTACGTGCGGGTCAATGGCGTCACCGGACGCGCCAAGACGCCCCTGCGGCCCAACGACACGGTGCAGCTGTGGATGCCACCGCCCGAACCGCTGCCCTACCTGGTGGCTCAGGACATCCCGCTGGATGTGCTTTTCGAGGATGCCCACCTGATCGTGCTCAACAAGCCGGCCGGCCTCACCGTCCATCCGGCCCCCGGCAACCGGGACGGCACCCTGGTGAATGGCCTGCTCCATCACTGCCCCGATCTGCCCGGAATCGGTGGTGAGATGCGCCCCGGCATCGTCCATCGGCTCGACAAGGACACCACCGGCTGCATCGTGGTGGCCAAGAGTCAGGAGGCATTGGTGAAGCTGCAGGTGCAGATCCAGCAGCGCATCGCCTCGCGGGAGTATCTGGCGGTTGTGCATGGTGTGCCCCCGGCCGATCACGGCACCGTGATCGGCGCCATTGGTCGCCACCCGGCTGACCGCAAGAAGTACGCGGTGGTGCACGACGGCAGCGGCCGCCATGCCTGCACCCACTGGAGCCTGGTGGAACGGCTGGGCGATTACGCCCTGCTGCGCTTCAAGCTTGATACCGGCCGCACCCACCAGATCCGGGTGCACTGCGCCCACATCGGTCATCCGATCGTTGGCGACCCGGTCTATTCCCGTTGCCGCAAGCTGCCGCTGGACCTGCCCGGGCAGGCCCTGCATGCGGTGCAACTGGGGCTCGATCACCCGATCAGCCGTGAGCGGATGGTGTTTGAGGCGCCGCTGCCGCAGGTGTTCGACAAGCTGCTGGCGGTGCTGCGGCGGCGACGCTGAGACGGCTCAGGCCAGCTCAAGGCTGACATTCTGGCCGATGGCAAAGGCCAAGGCACCGGTAAGACCGGCATTGTAATCAAGGGCCACTTCGTTGCTGATGTAGTCATCACGGCGGTCGGCATAGGCGAAATCACTCGCCTGGCTGGGCCCGCCCACGAGAGCCCCGACCAGAGTATGGGCATTGGGCTGGTCATTACGAAAATCATCCCAACTCACCCCGGATGCGGCACGGTGGTGTGGCTGCTGTGCATAGGCGTCGCCGTAGCCCACCATGTAGCTGAACTGGCGGGGATTATCGCCAAGAATATAATCAACCGTGTCCGTCGCCAGCTGTCCATAGCGCCCCTCCGGATCGATCACCGCATCGGCGTAAAATCCCGCCATCAGAGCAGTGTTGGCGGCATAGCGCAGGGAACCCCAAGGGCTGATGAAGCGCAGTCCGCCATCGGTGATCGTCACGCCGTTGCGACCATCCACCCAGCTGTCCAGCCAGTCCTCCGCATCGCGGCGTACCTCGGCATTACCGGTATCACCCGCCAACATCACGGCAGTGGCATAGGAAGCATCGTCCCAACTGTGCGTCCATCCATTGGAGAGGCCACCGATGGAGGAGCTATAAATGGCCAATGCCTGATTGCGATAGTCGCTGCCATCTCCGCCGGCCGCTTCCACAGCCCGGGCCAGCCAGGCGGCACTGTAGGCGAGTTCATCTTGGTATCCGCTCCAGGAATTGTAATAGCTGCGCACCTCTGTGATGGAGTCGGAATACTTGCCCTGGAAGCGATTCGCGAACGCATGAAGCGCCATCGCATGGTCGAGCAGTTCATCGGCATAGGCCGTTTCGCCGTTCTCACGAAATAACACCGAGGCCGAAGCCAATGCCGCAGCCGTAGCCCCGGCCACATCGGATCCCGGCTTGTCGGGGGTGATCGCCATGGCTGGCCGGGCAATGGTCTGGCGTTCCGGTGCGCTCCAGAGCGCGTGGTCCGCCTCTACATCGCCCACCTGGACCACCAGGTAGGTGGTCTGACCGGAGGCATCACGGCCATGGGCCTTGAGCAGATAGTCGGTACCCCAGCGCACCGCATCCATGAGCTCGTCAAGCTGGCCGGCAGCGGCGTAGCCCTCCTTGAACTGAATGCCGCTCCAGGCCAGAGTGGAGAAACTGGAGGCCAGGGGCAGGCCGAATTTGCCGTGATCTCCGGCATCGTGGTAGCCACCGCTCAGGTCGAGGCTGAGACCCGCCTGGAAGTTCTCGGGACGCCGATCACCAAACCAGACGCCGTCACGACCATCGCGCAGACCGGAATCACCGCGCCAGGGCACCCGGTTGCTGGCCTCATCGAGGTCACCGGAGCGGTTGGCTTCATAGAAAAGAAACGAGAGCCCAAGGGCCGTGCCGTAGTCCTGCGCCGAGTCGGCGCCGCCCGTCGTTCCGCCATCCACCCCACTGGTTGCGCCGTCCTCCGCAGGACTGCCTGGAGTCCCGTCACCCCCTGGTGTGGGATTGGGGGTTTCGCCGGATCCCGTCGTCGTGCCAGGCAGGATGCTGCCCTCGCTGAACAGGAGCGAGGCATCCAGCGTTCCGGAGTTGCCAATGGGTGTGCCCTGGGTGCCGTTGAATCCCACCGTCACGGATCCACCGGCAGGGATCGCCGCGGCCCAGTCGCGGCCGCTGACGGTGTAACGGGTCAGGCCGCCACCCAGATCAGTGGCTTCAATCTCAGCCCCCCAGGGATCGCCGGAGATCCGATGCACCGTCTCGAAGCTGAAGCTCCAGCTCGGCAGGGCCTGGCCGGAGGTGTTGGCCACGGTCAGCTCGGCCGTGAAGCCATTCCACCAGCGGCTGCCGCCGACGCTGACCGTGAATGGTTGCGTGGTTGTCCTGCTCCCTCCTGTCTGCGGGGGGCTGGGATCCATGGGATCCATCGGGTCCATGGGATCGGCGGGATCGTGGCTGTCGTGGTCGTGCGCCTGACCGTGCCCACCCGCGCTGCCGTTGAAGGCATCACCGCCGATCGGGGTCAGGCCTGTGCCCCTGCGGCTCTGCAGTCCGTCGGTGACCTGGCCGGCCGGCCCCTGTGGGGTCAGCAGCCCGGCGCGGCTCACCAGGCTCACCTGATCCACGCTCACCCCGAAGGCATCCTCCAGCCGGTCTTCCACCACCTGGTCGTTGTGGAACTCGAGGTTGGCCGGGATCAGCTGGGCGCGGCGGATGCCGACCAGCAGGAGGCTCTGGCCGGTGGGTTCCACCGCGATCAGCAGACCCTCCGCTGTGTCGGACACCGTGAGCCGTTCCCGGGTGCCGAAGTAAAGGAAGCTGAGCTTCATGGTGGCGGGGTCGAAGCCTTCGACCCGTTCCTGCACGCCGGATTCATGGGAGCGCACGTAAACGGTGTCCGCGTCCCGCTCGCCCACACCCTTCTCCCAGGAGAGGGCTCCGCCGATGTCCTGGCGCAGGTGCTCGTTGGCGACGATGCCGAAATTGGCGGGGCTCAGGTCGGCGAGGCCCACGCCCCGGATCACCTGGTCCTCGGGTGTCCAGGCCCAGGGATTGATGATCGTCGCGTCTCCAGCGGCGGTCTTGCCCACGATCAGGTTGTGCACCGACACGTCACCGAAGTCGAGCCGGTCCCGGGAGGGATCGAAGCCTTCGATATCCGCCCCGGCCGGCTCGGCCTGGAACACCCGTCCATCCCGCGGGGCCGGGTCCGGTTGCGTGGGTGAGGGTGTGGGGTCTGGGGTGGGCGTGGGATCGGGCGGGCTGGCGCTGCCTGCCGCCAGCAGCAGGGAGCTGTTGAGGGCGCCGCTGTTGCCGATCGGCTGTCCCTGGGTGGCGTTGAATCCCACGCTGACGCTTCCTCCTGCCGGCAGGCGGGTGGCCCAGCCGGCGCCGGTGAGGGTGTAGCGCCAGAGCCCGTTGCCCAGGTCGATCCGTTCCGCCGTGGCTCCCCAGGGCGTGCCGCTCAGCTGGTGGGGGCTGTCGAACACCACGCTCCACGCCTCCAGCGCCACCGCGGAGGTGTTGGTGAGGGTCAGTTGAGCGGTGAGACCGTTCCACCACACGTCGCCGGAGATGGCGACGCTCACACCGGGCGTACTGCTGAGGAAAGGAGTGTCAGGCTGGACCATGGGAGGCACGGGAGATGGCTCCGATGTAGGTCTGGCGCTGGCAACTCCTCAATCCTTCAAATGACGGAAATCTGAGGACGTGGCCCGGCAAGGAGACCGCCGGGCATCACCGCAGATAGCCAAGCCGGAAGGCCTCCACAGCCGCGGCAGCCCGGTTGGTGACGCTCAGGCGCCGCAGGATGTTGCGCACGTGATCGCGGGCCGTGCTGGGGGCGATATGCAGACGGGCGCCGATTTCCTTGTTGCTCAGGCCTTGCGCCACCAGCGCCAGGATCGAGAGTTCGCGGGGTGACAGGGTGCAGCGCCCGCTTCCCGCATCGGGAGCGGGCGCTGCAGGGGACTCCTCGCCTGTCTCAAGACTGGCGCGGATCGCCGGGTCCACGAAGATTTCGCCACGGCAGAGGCGCTCGACGCCGTAGACGAATGCGCCCCCCTGCCCGATGCTGCCTTCCAGCACGATCACATCCGTGCCGGCCTCGATGGCGGCCTCGACCAGCGCCCTGCGGTTGTGGGTCAGGACCAGCAGACAGCGGTGCGCCAGGGTCTGGGCCTTTGCCAGCCGGATCAGATCCAGCCCAGGGCCATCGGCCAGCAGCTCCGTGACCAGGATCAGCTGGGGCCGATCGGCCTCTCGCACCAAGGCGTCGGCTTCTGCCAGGGAGGCGGTGATGCGCAGCCCCGGGGCGGCGGTCTGGGCGCGCAACCCACTTTGGATGGAGAGCATCAGCAGCCGCGGGTACATGCACACCAACACGGGATGGGGGCGCAGCAGCACCCGCAACAGATCTCCGCGGGCCTGAAGCAGGGCCAGGGATCGATCGCCCCCTTCGTGTTCCGGAGTGCCCATCACGCCGCCAGGGCAGGCAACCGGGGGCAGGCGTCCACCAGGATGCGGGTGATCGCCGCCTGGGGATGCCGCAGCAGCTGGGCTCCCGGCCCCTCCTCCACGATCCGTCCTCCGTCCAACACGATCACCCGGTGGCAGAAGCCGCTGGCCACGCTGAGATCGTGGGTCACGAACAGCAGGCCCAGGCCCAGCTCCGCCTGCAGGCGGCGCAGCAGGGCCAGCACGTCGGCCTGCACCTCGGCATCGAGCATGCTGACGCTCTCATCGCAGAGCAACACCTTCGGCTCCAGGATGAGGGCGCGAGCGATCGCCACCCGCTGCTGCTGACCGCCCGAGAGCTGGCGGGGGCGTCGATGCTCGAAGTCTTCGGCGGGCGTCAGCCCCACGGCCTCCATCAACTCCCGGGCCCGCTGGCGGGCTGCACTGCGGCTGGCCAGGCGGTGGATCAGCAGGGGATCCGCAATCGCCTCCCCAACCGGCATCTGGGGGTTGAGGCAGGCCAGCGGATCCTGGAACACCATCTGGATGCGCCGGCGGGCCCGCCGTAGCTCCCTGCCGCCCAGCTGGCGCAGATCCCGCCCCTGCAGGCGCACGGCGCCACCCCGCACCGGGGCCAGCCCCATCAATGCCCGGCAGAGGCTGCTCTTGCCGCAGCCCGAGGCCCCCACCACGCCGATGGTTTCGCCCTCCAGCAGGCGCAGACTCACCCCGTCCACCGCCTTGAGCCAGCGCTGCTGCCAGGGCAGTGACGGCAGGGGATGCCAGCTGCGCAGTTCCTCCAGCTCCAGCAGCAGCGGGGCGTCTACGGGGGCGCTGCTCCGCAGACCTTCGCGGGCGCGGGCCTTGCTCACCAGGCGGCGGGTCAGGGGAGAGGCCGGTGCCGTGAGCAGCTGATGGGAGGGGGCCTCCTCCACCAGCCGCCCCTGATCGAGCACCGCGATGCGATCACACCAGCGGCCCGCCATCGCCAGGTCGTGGCTGATCAGCAGCAGGGCGCTGCCGGCCTCCTGGCAGAGGCTGGTGAGTTCGGCCATCACCTGGGACGCCACCGCCACATCCAGGCTGGTGGTGGGTTCATCAGCCACCACCAGTTTCGGCGCCAGGGCAAGGGCAAGGGCGATGGCCAGGCGCTGTCGCATGCCGCCGCTGAATTCGTGGGGGTAACTGCCGTAGCGCTCCACGCCGATACCCACACGGGTCAGCAGCGCTTCGGCCCGTTGCCGCACGGCCCGGCGCCGCCGGGAGGCGCCCATCGGTGCCCCCGTGAGCCAGTGGGCACGGTGCGCCTCGAGAGTGTCGCTGAGGTGCTCGCCGATGGTGAGCAGGGGGTTCAGCCGGGTCATCGGGTCCTGGAACACCAGGCCGATCGCCTCACCCCGCAGCCGCCGCAGGGCAGGGCGCTTCAGCTGCCGCGGATCCACCCCGGCCACCTCCAGTTGGCCGCTGCAGAGACTGCCCTGGGGCAGCAACTGCTGCACGGCTCGGGCCACAGTGCTCTTGCCGCAGCCGGAGGGGCCCACCAGGGCGAGGCGGTCTCCCGGTGCCAGGCTCAGATCGAGGCCATCCAGGGTGGGGCGGTCGCTGAGGGGATAGCGCACCACCAGGTTCGCGATCCGCAACACCGGTTGGGCTGATGGCCCTGGTGCGGCAGGGGCAGAAGGCTCGTCGACCATGGCCTGTTTGTCCACCAGCTTGCTCGCTGATCCTGTCGGATCCTCTACGACCTGTCGCAGGCTGCATACCATGGGGTGGATTGCGGGGATGCATGCCCAAGGCCGCCTCCGAACCGATGTCTCCTGTAGGGACGGCAGCCCAGGCTGCAGCTGCGGGCACGAAGCGGTCCGGTGGGCCAGCTGCAGCGGAGGTTGGAGGGCTGGCACTGGACAGGACCGAGGCCGTGGAAGCCGCGGCGGCGCGACCGCGAATTCTCAGCCCGGCCGATTACGGCGTTCCCCTGCCCGAGTGGTTGCAACGCTGTATCGAGCACGTCCCCCCTGGTGCGGGCGACGTCTGTCCCAGGGACGCCGAGGCCTTGCTGGCCTCGGCGTTTGACTTTGCCTACCAGCTCCACGATGGCCAGTACCGGGCCAGCGGCGAGCCCTACATCATTCATCCGATCGCCGTCGCGGATCTGCTGCGCGACATCGGTGCCAGCGCCGGGGTGATCGCTGCGGGCTTCCTGCACGACGTGGTGGAGGACACCGACGTCACCCCCGAGGAGATCGAGGCCCACTTCGGCCCCGAGGTGCGGGCCCTGGTGGAGGGCGTCACCAAGCTGGGCGGCATCCACTTCACCAACCACACCCAGGCCCAGGCGGAAAACCTGCGGCGCATGTTTCTGGCCATGGCCAGCGATATCCGCGTGGTGCTGGTGAAACTGGCCGACCGGCTGCACAACATGCGCACCCTCGGGGCGCTCAAGCCCGAGAAACAGCAGCGCATCGCCCGCGAGACCCGCGAGATCTATGCCCCCCTGGCCAACCGCCTCGGCATCGGACGCTTCAAGTGGGAACTGGAGGATCTGGCCTTCAAGATGCTTGAGCCGGAGGCCTTCCGGGATGTGCAGCAGCAGGTGGCCACCAAGCGCAGCGAGCGGGAGCAGCGGCTGGCGGTCACGGTGCAGCTGTTGCGTGATCGTCTTGCCGCCGCCGGTCTGCAGGACTGCGAGGTGAGCGGCAGGCCGAAGCACCTTTACGGCATCTGGAGCAAAATGGAGCGTCAGCAGAAGGCGTTCCACGAGATCTACGACGTGGCAGCCCTGCGGATCCTCTGCCCCAGCCTGGAAGCCTGCTACCGGGCCCTGGCGGTGGTGCATGACACCTTCCGCCCCATCCCTGGACGCTTCAAGGATTACATCGGTCTGCCCAAGCCGAATGGCTATCAGTCTCTGCATACGGCAGTGATCGGTCGGCATCGGCCGATCGAAGTGCAGATTCGCACCAGTGACATGCACCAGGTGGCTGAATATGGAATCGCCGCCCATTGGAAGTACAAGGAAGGGGGGTCACCGGCCTCCACTGGAGGCGACACCGAACGCTTCAACTGGCTGCGCCAGCTGGTGGATTGGCAGAAGGAGGATGGGGGAGAGGACAGCAGCGATTATCTGGCTTCAATCAAGGAAGACCTCTTCGATGAGGAGGTGTTCGTGTTCACGCCCAAAGGTGATGTCGTGGGGTTGCGCAAAGGATCCACGGCGGTTGATTTCGCCTTTCGCATCCACTCGGAGGTGGGCAATCACTGCCAGGGTGTGCGGATCAATGACCGCCTCTGTCCGCTGGCCACGCCGCTGCAGAATGGCGACTTCGTGCAGGTGATCACGGCCAAGAACGCCCACCCCAGCCTCGACTGGCTCAATTTCGTCGCCACCCCCACGGCACGGAATCGCATTCGTCAGTGGTACAAGCGCAGCCACCGGGAAGACAACATCCAGCGCGGCACGGCCATGCTGGAGCGTGAGCTGGGCCGCGAAGGACTGGATGGCCTGCTCAATGGCGAGGCCATGGCCCGGGTGGCGCGGCGCTGCAATCTGGTCGGCACCGAAGACCTGCTGGCGGCCCTTGGCTTTGGTGGGGTCACCCTGCACCAGGTGCTCAACCGGCTGCGGGAGGAGATCCGGCTCGCGACCGAAGCGGCGGCCCCGGTGCTCAGCAATGAGCAGGTCGCTGCCGGGGTCGGGGCGCAGGCAACCGCTGTCCCCCTGGCGCCAGGCAGCGGCGCCGGCAGTCCGATCCTCGGGGTGGAGGGTCTGGAATACCGGCTGGGAGGCTGCTGCAGTCCACTGCCTGGCGAGCCGATCCTGGGCAGTGTGGCCCTGGGCAACCACGGCATCACCATTCACCGGCAGGACTGTTCCAACGTGGCCCAGGTGCCCCTGGAGCGGCGGCTGCCGGTGCGCTGGAACCCAGCCATCGATCAGGGCAAGCGCCGCTATCCCGTGCAGCTGCGCATCGAGGTGCTGGATCGGGTGGGCGTGCTCAAGGACATCCTCACCCGCCTCTCGGATCACCGCATCAACGTCAGCGACGCCCGGGTGCGCACCGCCTACGACAAGCCGGCCCGCATTGATCTGCGGGTTGAACTGATGAGCGCCAGCCAGTTACGCACCACCATGGATCAGATCCGCTCCATGGCCGATGTGCTTGACATCTGCCGCACCGGCATTGGCTGAACGGCCCGATTCAGCTCCGGCCGGCCAGGGCAATCCCCTGCTGAGCCTGCCCTTCGAGCCCTCCATCGAGGGGCTCGGCCCTGAGTACTGGGATGTGGCGGAGGCGGCCCGTTTCCCCCGCACGACACTGCGCTTCCGCAACGATGCCCTGCTCGAGCAGCTGGGCCTTGATCCCAGTGCTGTGGCTGATGCGGATCTTGAGGCGGCCTACGGAGGCTTCGAGGCCCGGCAGCCGTTGCTGGCCCTGCGCTACCACTGCTACCAGTTCGGCACTTACAACCCCTTCCTCGGCGATGGCCGCGGCTTTCTCTACGGCCAGCTGCGCGATCGCCACGGCCAGCTGCAGGACCTCGGCACAAAAGGCAGCGGATGGCGCGCACCCACCTCCGCTTCGGCACCTGCGAGCGATTGCTGCATCGGCGCCGTCCCGATCTGCTGGAGCGGTTGCTGCGCCATGTGGTGGCCGTCTATTACCCCTCCATCGCCGCTGCCCATCCGGTCGATTGCCGGCCCGGTGCCGCTGCGGATGCCGCTGCGAACAACACCGAACCCCAGCTGCTGGCGTTCTATGGCGAGCTGGTGGAACGGATGGCGCGGCTCGCTGCCGAATGGATGGCCGCCGGCTTCACCCACGGCGTGCTCAACACCGACAACATGTCTCTAGCCGGTGAGAGCTTCGACTACGGCCCCTTCGCTTTTCTCGACCGCTGGGATCCCGGCTTCACCGCCGCCTATTTCGACCACAGCGGTCTGTACGCCTTTGGCCAGCAGCCACTGATCTGCCATCACAACCTGCGCCTGCTGCAGGAGCCCCTGGCCATGCTGCTGCCGCGAGCCGAACTCGAGGCCCGGCTGGAGCGCTTTGCCCCCACCTACGACGCCCACGACCGCCACGGCCTGCTGCGCCTGCTCGGCCTGGCGACCGCAAGGGCAGAGCTGCCCGATCCGGTGCTCTCCACCTTGCAGTTGCTGGCGGCCTGGCCAGTGGGCTACGGCAGCTTCTTCGCCGCTCTGGCCGCCCATGTGGGCACCCATGGCTTGCCGGCGGGGCCTGAGGATCTGATTCCCTTCGTGCCGGAGGCT
This sequence comes from Synechococcus sp. CCY9202, assembly GCF_034931685.1. Lineage (NCBI taxonomy): Bacteria > Bacillati > Cyanobacteriota > Cyanophyceae > Synechococcales > Synechococcaceae > Synechococcus > Synechococcus sp. CCY9202. Next base: position 8,827 of record NZ_JAYGID010000138.1, on the reverse strand, counting down.
GCCGAGCCGCCGCGGTCTGAATGGCTCGCCTGGCGGGAGGCCTGGTGGAGCTGGAGCCACGGCGCTGACTCTGCCGGCTCGGATGCTGCCAGCGCAGGTGAGGCCGGCATGGGCGATGGCGACACTGTGGCGGCCCGGCTGCAGCGCTGGAACCTGCCGGTAACGCCGATCCGTCCGGTGATCGAGCAGATCTGGGAGGCGATCGATCAACACGACGACTGGCAGCCGTTCCACTCCTGGCTGGACGGCACGCAGTTGTCTCCCGACTGATCTCTGCTGCGTCTTGCTGGTGAGCATCCCCCCACAGCATTGGGGCCGGGTGTCTGGCGCTACAGCTGCATTGGGTTGGTTTCTCTACAAACGCACCACCAACGGGGTATTGGCCCCTCCGCAGTGTGCAACATGACCTCCGAACAGGCTGCCCAGCTGATCGATAACACCCTTGATCTGGTGCATCAGCGCCTCCAGGATCTGCAGGCTCAGTCGTTGCCCCAGGAACAGCGGGCCCTGGCCGCTGAATTCCGCGAATGGCGCCATCCCAATGGCGGCCACATCGATCTGATGGTGTTCCCCGGCCTCACGAACTTGTGAGGTCGTTCAGGTTTGCCGGGGCGTTGCCATGGCGCTGCAGCCAGCGCCAATAGGTCCAGCCGCAGAGACTGGCCGCCACCAGGCCCATCAGCAGCGAGCCCAGCAACATCCGGTTGACGAACGACCAGCCCAGCTGCCAGATGGCTTCGCTTCGCATCACCTCCAGCCCCGGCCATCCCTTGCCGGGTCCAAGCAGAAGTGAGCCGATTCTGTAGTTGATCCAATAGAGCGGCACATAGGTGAAGGGGTTGCTGATCCAGGTGCCGGCTGCGGCCAGCAGGTGGTTGCCGCGCATCACGCTGGCCAGAGCAATCCCCAGCAGGGTCTGCACACCAAAGAACGGGAAGCAGCCGCAGAACACCCCGGCCGCCAGGCCGCGGGCGCGTTGTCCTGGGCTGCCCTCCTGGTGCCAGAGCCAGACGCCGGCACGCTGGATCAGTCGCACCAGGGATCCGTGCGGTCGAAACTGGGAGAAGTGCGGCGCCATGAACAGGTGGACGGCGGGCAGGGGAATGGCAGTCAGGGTCATGGCGACGACACCATCGCGGCGGTGGCGACCGCGATCGCGGCGGGTCAGGGCAGCGTTGCGATCGTAAGAATGTCCGGACCCGAGGCGGAGCCGATCGGCCGGTCGCTGTTCCGGGCGCCTGGCCAGCAGACCTGGGACAGCCATCGGGTGCTCTACGGCCACGTGGTCGACCCGGCCAGTGGGGAGCGCGTCGACGAGGCCCTGCTGCTGCTGATGCGCGCTCCGCGCAGCTTCACCCGCGAAACCGTGGTGGAACTTCATTGCCACGGGGGCCTGATGGCGGTGCAGCGGGTGCTGGAGCTGGTGCTGGCGGCCGGGGCTCGGCGTGCCTTGCCAGGGGAATTCAGCCAGCGGGCCTTCCTCAACGGTCGGCTCGATCTCACCCGCGCCGAGGCTGTGAGCGAGATGATCACCGCCCGCAGTCGCCGGGCCGCCCAGCTGGCCATGGCCGGCCTGGACGGGGGACTGCAGTCCCGCATCGCAGGGCTGCGTGAGCAGCTGCTCGATCAGCTGGCCGAGCTGGAGGCCCGGGTGGACTTCGAGGAGGATCTGCCACCCCTGGATGCCGCCGCCGTGGTCGCCGCCCTGGCGGGGGTGGGCGAGCAGCTGCAGGCCCTGGTGCGGGAGGCGCGCCAGGGGGAGCTGCTGCGGGAGGGCCTGCGGGTGGCGATCGTGGGCTGCCCCAATGTGGGGAAATCCAGCCTGCTCAACCGGCTCAGCCAGCGGGAGCGGGCGATCGTGACCGATCTGCCGGGCACCACCCGCGATCTGCTCGAAAGCGAGCTGGTGCTCGGCGGCGTGCCCCTCACCCTGCTCGATACCGCCGGCATCCGCCCCACCCACGACCGGGTCGAGCAGCTCGGCATCGCCCGCAGCCGCGCCGCCCTGGCCGCGGCGGATGGGGTGCTGCTGCTGTTCGACCTTGAGGCCGGCTGGACCGCCGCTGATCAGGAGTTGCTGGAGCAGGTGCCCGAGGCGGTGCCGCTGCTGGTGGTGGGCAACAAGGCCGATGCGGCCGGCGTGAACGCCGGTGCGATCCCTCCTGGGAATTTGCCCACGACGGCGCCCGCCGATGTGGCGATCAGTGCCCTCAGTGGCGACGGCTGCGAGGCCCTGGCCCAGCTGCTGCTGCAGCGCTGTGGAGCCGGTGAGGCGCAGGGGCTGCAGGTGGCCCTCAATGCCCGCCAGCGGGATCTGGCGGCGGTGGCCGCCGCCAGCCTGGAGCGCAGCCTCGAGGCGGCGGGTCAGCAGCTGCCATGGGATTTCTGGACCATCGATCTGCGGGCGGCGGTGCGGGCCCTCGGTGAGATCACCGGTGAGGAGGTGAGCGAAGCGGTGCTCGATCGGGTGTTTGCGCGCTTCTGCATCGGCAAGTGAGGCGGCGGTGATCGTGCCCTGGGGTGATCGGCTCAGGCAGGCTTTGTCGATGCCGCCTCACCGCCTGCGCCATGCCGCACCTGCCTGTCACGCCGGAGCTCGAGGCCCAGCTGCGCGCCTGGCTGGCGGAGGACATCGGCCGCGGTGATCTCACCGCTCCAGCACTGCGGGGGCGCCAGGGGCATGCCCACTGGATCGCCAAACAGCCTGGGGTGCTCTGCGGAGCCGTGCTGGCGGAGGCCCTGTTCGGCCTGCTCGATCCCCAGGTGCGGGTGCGGCGTCTGGTGGAAGAGGGGGAGGCGGTGCTGGCGGGTCAGCAGCTGCTGGAACTGGAGGGGGCGGCTGAAGCCCTGGTGGCCGGGGAGCGCACCGCCTTGAACCTGGCGATGCGACTTTCCGGCATCGCCACCGCCACCGCCGCCCTGGTGGCGACGCTGGCGGGCACAGGCGTGCGCCTGGCCGACACCCGCAAGACCACGCCTGGCCTGCGGCTGCTGGAGAAGTACGCCGTGCGCTGCGGTGGCGGTCTGAACCACCGCCTCGGCCTTGATGATGCCGCCATGCTCAAGGAGAACCATCTCGCCTGGGCCGGTGGTGTGACCCCCGCCGTGGCGGCGGTGCGCGCCCAGGCGCCCTGGCCGGCGGCGGTGATCGTGGAGGCCGAAACCGCCCGCGAAGCCGAAGCCGCCGTGGCCGCCGGTGCCGATGGGGTGCTGCTGGATGAATTCAGCCCCGATCAGCTGCATGAGCTGGTGCCCCGCCTGCGCGAACAGGCCCTGGCCGCCGCCGTCGCGGGGCTCGGCAGGGGGCGGGTCGTGCTGGAGGCCTCCGGCATCGCCCCGGAGCAGTTGCGGGCCTATGCCGCCACCGGCATCGATCTGATCTCCACCAGTGCACCGATCACCCGCTCGGCCTGGCTGGACCTGAGCATGCGCTTCGATCCTGTCGTCGCCTGACGGAAAGTCAGCCGAAACGTCCGATCTGCTGCTTGTCTCAGGGGTTTGGTGAAGAATCGCCCCAACAGCCGCTGCCAACGTGGCCAGGTGGGCCATCCCTCTCCACATTGGGAAGCGGCCTCCGCTGCGCCTCCTCTTGCCGCGACCTCACCGTTCAGGCCGCCGCCGCTGGCTGGCCTCCACCGCTCTGACGCTGCTCACGCTTGCCTTGACGCCGCTGGCCCGGGCCCAGACCAAGGCCCAGCCTGAGGGGGTCGTCGATCGGGTTGCTCGCACCGGAGAGCTGGTTCTGGTCGGCCCGTCGGATCTGGCGCCCCTGGTCTCCGTCGACGCCCAGGGCCAGCCGATCGGTTACGGCGTCGAGGTGGCGCGTCGCATTCAGGCCGAGCTGGCCTCCGCGGTGGGACGTCCGGTGAAACTGCGCTTCGAGGCGGTGACCAACCCAGGCGACCTGGGTCAACGCCTCGCCGAGGGCAAGGCTGATCTGGCCTGCGGGCTGCCGTTCAGCTGGGAGCGGGACATGTGGATCGATTACTCCCTGCCGATCGGGATTTCCGGCCTGCGGCTGCTGGCCCCCGCCGGGCGCCTGGATGGTTCGCCCGAATCGCTGGCGGGCCGCCGGATCGGCGTGGTGAGCGAATCCCTGGCCGCCACCGAACTGCAGGGCATTCAGCCTGAGGCCAAGGCGGTGGACTTCCCCTCCCTGGCCGCGGCGGTGGCTGCCTTGAAGGCCGGACAGGTGGATGGGGTGATCGGCGACACGGCCCTGCTGGCCAGCCTCGCCGGGGGTCCAGCGTCTCCTCCCCTGGTGCTGACGCCCGAGGTTCCTTACGAAAACTATGCGCTGGCCTGTGTTCTCCCCGAGAACGATTCGGCCTTCCGCAATCTGGTCAACCTGGCGATCGCCCGCTTCCTGCAGGGCTACCTCGATGGCCAGAATGATGCGGTCACGGCCGTCCATCGCTGGGTTGGCCCGGGCAGTGCCCTGAACCGATCCCCGGAGCAGATCCGCACCTACTACGAGTCGGTGTTGCTGGGTGTGGAGGCCATCAGGCCGCTGCCACCGGCCAAGTCGTCGGCACAGCCCACCCCCTGAATCAGCACGCTCCCAACCAGGCCGTCCCCTGAGGTCGGTTGCCTCCGGGCCGTCCCTCCGTTCCTTCGTCAGCCCCTGCTTCGATGGCGTTCCTTTCCCGTTCCCGTCTGTTCGGCCTCCTGCTGATCATGGCGTCGTTGCCCATGGATCCAGGGGCGGCCCTTGCCCTGGGGGCCGGCAGTCGTCAGGAGCCGCTGGACGATCCGCCGCCGCAGGGAAGCGTTGAGGCTCGCCTGCGTCGCATCGCCGCCGCCATGCGGGAACAGCAGGGAGAGGAGGTGATGGACTCCACCACCACGTCCATCCCCGAGGGGGCGATTTCGGCGATCTTCGTCAATGCTCCCGGGATTGGCTGGGCCAATGGCGGCGGCTTCCGCAACGGCGGTTTTTATAACGGCGGCTTCCGCAATGGGGGCTTCGGTAATGGCGGTTTCCGCAACGGCGGTTTCCGCAACGGGGGGGGATTCCGTAACGGGGGCTTCCGCAATCACTGGTGACTCAGCCCTTGCATGAGCCGTTGCCTGGGCGATTCGGCCCCGTGCGTCTGCTGGTGGTGCAGCCCACCCCGTTCTGCAACCTCGACTGCGACTACTGCTATCTGCCCAGCCGCAACGACCGCAGCCGGATCTCCCTGGACATCCTGGAGGCAGCGCTGGAGCGGGTGCTTGAGAGCCCCTATGTCGATGGTGGTTTCACCCTGCTCTGGCATGCGGGGGAGCCGCTCACCATGCCGATCGCGTTCTACGACTCGGCCACTGAATGTCTTGAACGTGTGCTGGCGCGCCATGGACTGCCGCCCGACACGATCCACCAATCGTTGCAGACCAACGCCACGGTGATCGACGATGCCTGGTGCGATTGCTTTGAACGCAACGGCATCCATGTGGGCGTGAGCATGGATGGTCCCGCTTTTCTGCACGACGCCCATCGCGTCACCCGCACCGGCAAGCCCACCCATGGCGCTGTGATGCGCGGGATCGCCCATCTGCAGCAGCGCGGCATTCCCTTCCAGGTGATCTGCGTGCTCACGGCCGATGCTCTCGACCACGCCGAGGCCATTTACCGCTTCTTCACCGATCACGGCATCGAGGACGTGGGCTTCAACATGGAGGAAACCGAGGGCGAAAACCTCCAGTCCACCCTGGAGCGCCCCGATGGAGAGCGCCGCTATCGCGTCTTCCTGGAGCATCTCTGGCAGCGGACCCGGGCCGAACCGGAGCGGCTGCGGGTGCGCGAGTTCGACGGTGTCACCAGCCTTGCCTGCGCCGACGCCCGGATGGAACAGACGGATATGAACACGCCCTTTGTGATCGTGAACGTGGATGCCAGGGGCAACTTCTCCACCTTTGATCCGGAGCTGTTGTCGGTCTCCACGGCGGAATACGGCGACTTTTCCTTCGGCAATGTGCTCACCGGCAGCCTCGAAGCGTCGGTCGCCACCGACAAGTTTCAGATGGTCCACCGGGAGATCGCCGCCGGTGTCGCGCGTTGCCGCCGGGACTGTGACTATTTCGGGCTGTGCGGCGGTGGCGCCGGCAGCAACAAGTACTGGGAGCACGGCAGCTTCGACTGCAGTGTCACGCAGGCCTGCCGCTACCGCATCCAGCTGGTGGCCGATGTGGTGCTGGCCGGCATGGAGGAGGAACTGGGCCTGAGTGTCTGAGGTTGGAAGCCCCATCCCGCAGAGCCGAATCGACCGCGCGCGATGGGGCTGATCGCTCACTGAACCGGAATCTGAACCGGTTCCTCACTGGGTGCAGACTCCCTGCGCGGCACGGTCACAGTGAGTTGACCGTCCTTTGCCGCGGCCTGCATCGCTGTCGCATCGGCATCTTCCGGCAGGTGGAAACTGCGGCTGAAGCTTCCGTAGACACGCTCGACCCGATGCAGACGTTCGGTGTCCTCCTTCTTCTCCTGGTGGCGCTCCCCCTGGATGGTGAGGATCCCATCTTGGAGGGTCACCCGCAGGTCTTCCTTGCAGACTCCGGGGATGTCGGCTCGCACCTCGTAGCCACTGGCGGATTCGGAGATATCCACCCGGGGCTGCCAGTCGCTCAGGGCCATGGTCGAGAGACTGGAGCCACTCCGCCCGAAGGGCCATGGGAGCGACAGGGGGTAGCGATCGAACAGATCCTCAACGTCCTTGAGGGATTCTCGTTTCAAGAGAGCCATGGTGTGACCTCCTGGGATGCATGGGTAGGGGGAATGGGTCCGGAACTGGATCCACTGCGCAACACAGACGGATTCACCGAAGCTGTAGCGATTGGATCCACAGGGCCCTTCCACTTCTGACTATTCATCCGCCGGCCCTGAGTGAGAAGGTGCGGGTGTCCGTCCAGCAGATCCGGCCATGGCCACCTACCTGATCACCGGCGCCAACCGCGGTATCGGTACCGAATACTGCCGCCAGCTCCAGGCGCGGGGCGACAGCGTGGTCGCGGTCTGCCGCACCCCATCGGAGGAGCTGGAGGCCCTTGGGGTGCGAATCGAAGCGGGGGTGGACATCACCTCCGACACAGCGATGGGCAGCCTGGTGGAGCGGCTCGGCGGCCTGCCGCTCGATGGCCTGATCCACAACGCCGGCATCCTTGAGCGCACCAACCTGCAGGATCTCGATCCGGAGAGCGTGCGGCGCCAGTTCGAGGTGAACGCCCTCGGCCCGCTGCGGCTCACCCGGGCCCTGCTGGAACAGCTGCACGCCGGCTCCAAGCTGATCCTGATGACCAGCCGCATGGGTTCGATCGCCGACAACAGTTCCGGCGGGTCCTATGGCTACCGGATGTCCAAGGTGGCGCTGTGCATGGCAGGCAAGTCGCTGGCGGTTGACCTGGCGCCCCGTGGCATCGCCGTGGCCATCCTTCACCCCGGGCTGGTGCGCACCCGCATGACGGGCTTCACCGAGCAGGGCATCACCACGGAGCAGGCAGTGCGCGGCCTGCTGGAGCGCATCGATGCCCTCACGCTCGAGACCTCCGGCACCTTCTGGCATGCCAATGGCCAGGTACTGCCCTGGTAGAGCCTGCGGCCGGAGGACTCAGCAGCCTGCGTCGAGCCGTTCCAGAACCGCCGCCGCCGCCTCTTCACCACTGCGCACCGCCCCTTCAAAAAAGCCCGGCCAGCGCTCGGCCACCTCGGTGCCGGCCCAGAACACCCGGCCATGGGGCCGGCGCATCGCCTCACCACAGCGGCTCCACAGTCCCGGTGGCATCCAACCGGCGAAGGCACCGCCCACGAAGGGCATGGCCGGCCAGTCCTTCTCCACGTAGGCCACGGGCTCAAGGGCCTGCGGGCCCAGATAGGCGGCCAGATCCGCCAGCACCGCCCGTCTCCGCTCCGCCTCTGTGAGGGCTGCCCAGCGGTGATAGCGATGGCCCACCACAAAGGCGGCCAGCACACCAGCACCGCTCTCGGGATCGGAGCTGTCGGCGCAGAGCTCCACCGTGGGCTGATCGCCGATGGCGATCCCCGACAGCCCCTGCTCCCGCCACCAGGGCCTGGCATACACCACCAGCACCTTGGCGCAGGCGCCCATCACCATCTCCTGGTTGAGCTGCTGGCGGTCGGCGGGCAGCTCCGGCGAGAAGCGCAGGCGGGCCACCATCGCCGGCGGCATGGCCACGATCACCGCACGGCAGGGATATGCCGCCCGATCGGTGGACACGGTGAGCGGAACAGGCGAAGCGGCGCCGGGGTCTTCCAGCACCTCCAATGCCGGTTCTCCCAGCACCACCACCCCCTCGCCCAGCTCCGCCGCCAGCAGGGCCGGCAGCTGGCCGGCGCCGCCATGGAGCAGCTCCTGCTCGGGGTGTTCGCCCTGGGAGGCGGTGTGCTGGCCCCAGAGCACATGCAACAGCGACACCTGCTCCGGCTCGGCCGGGCCCAGGAATCCCACCGCCCGGCAGAAGTAGGCGAAATACCAGGCGGCGAAGGGGGTGTGGGTGTGGGCGTCGATCCAGTCCTGGAAGCTGAGGCGATCCAGTTCGGCGGCGGCGGGATGGTGGTGGGGGTGGCCGTCGGGGAACTGAGCCACCAGCGCCTGGAAGCGCTCCAGGGCGGCCATGGCATCGGCCCAGTCGGCGCTGGGCACCGCCGGGGGCTGCCCCTCAGGAAAGCCCTGGAAGAAGCCGGCGAAGGTACAGCGGCTGCCGCCGAACACCAGCACCGTGGCGCCGTCATGGGGGGATTCGAAGCGGCGGATGCCGTGGCGATCGAGCAGGGCGAGGAAGCGGGTCTGAGTGGGACCGACCCACTGACCGCCCAGGTCGATCCAGGGTTCGC
>NZ_JAYGID010000137.1:0-53072 GCF_034931685.1 Synechococcus sp. CCY9202 | reverse complement strand
GATTCTCTACCACTCAGACAGCAGAAGCATCCCAGATCGGATCGTGAGTCTCTTCCAAGCTCACATCCGGCCAATTGTTCGTGGCAAGGCCAGATGCAATGTCGAATTCGGAGCCAAGATCTCCATTGCAGTCACCGGTGATGGGTTTACCTACCTGGATCGCCTGAGCTACGACCCCTACAACGAAGGGCAAGACCTAAAGGCTCAGGCAAGAGCCTATCGCCGTCGTCATGGTCATTATCCAGAAGTGATCTGTGCCGATCAGATCTATCGGACTCGAGCGAACCGCGCTTTCTGTCAGCATCATGGGATTCGCCTGAGTGGACCTCGCCTTGGTCGGCCCAAGAGCGATCCTGAGCTTGTGGCAGAAGAGAAGAGACAGTTTCTTGATGATCAACGGCAACGTAACGCGGTCGAAGGCAAAATCGGACAGGGGAAGCGGCGGTTTGGATTGGGTTTGATTCGTGAGAAGCTCGCTGCCACCCAAGGATCAGCCATTGCATTGGCTGTACTGGTGATGAACCTCGAGAAGCTGCTGGAGCTTCTTGTTGTCCTTTTTGCCTTCTTGTTTCAGCTACTGATCGGCACTGAATCCATCCGAAGAGGCGAGGAGCGACTCCTGAGCAATCAACCGGCTTCAGCCTGAGCAACACTCAGAGGTCAGCCGGCCCTCCCCATATTGTTGCCCTGGGGGTGGTTCTTACTTTCTCAGGAGGCCCTAATTGGCTGGATTGATTCAGCCGCTTCCGTCCCTGCGCCGATTGGGCGCCGCTGGGAGAGGCCGGATGACCTGCTGCCAGGAGCGCTCACATCCGCTCCAGGGTCGGAATTCCCAGCAGCCCCAGCCCCAGCCGCAGGGTGTCGGCCGTGAGGCGGCAGAGCGCCAGGCGTCCAGGGCGGGCGCCCTCCTCAGCCTTGAGCACCGGCACCTGGTCATAGAAGCGGTTGAACACCTGGCTGAGCTCGAACAGATAGCTGCACAACCGGTTGGGCAGCAACTCCTGCTCCACCTCGGCCACCACCGCGTCGAACTTCAGCAGTTCTCGCACCAGGGCCCACTCCTGAGGCTCACTGAACTGCAGGCTGGAGGCCTCCGCCTTGCCTGCCAGGTCGCCGCCCTTGCGGGCGATGCCGGCGATCCGCACCACGGCATAGAGCAGATAGGGGGCGGTGTTGCCGTGCAGCGCCAACATCCGATCAAAGCTGAACTGATAGTTGGTGGTGCGGTTCTGGCTGAGGTCGGCATACTTCACCGCCGCCAGTCCCACGGTGGTGGCCACCTGGGTGATGAAGCTTTCCTCCTCGTGGCGCCCCTCCTCCTCCAGGCGACGGCGCAGGTCGGCGCCTGCCCGCTCCACCGCTTCATCGAGCAGATCCCGCAGGCGCACGGTGTCGCCGGCACGGGTCTTGAGCTTCTTGCCGTCGTCCCCCTGCACCAGGCCGAAGGGCACATGCTCCAGCCGCCCGTCTGCGGGGATCCAGCCGGCGCGCCGGGCCACCTGGAACACGCCGGCGAAATGGCTGGCCTGGCCCGCATCCGTCACGTAGATCACGCGGCGGGCGCCATCGCCGGCGGGGGGTTCGGCGAAGCGGTAGCGGATGGCGGCCAGGTCGGTGGTGGCGTAGTTGAAGCCGCCGTCGCTCTTGCGCACGATCACCGGCAGGGCCTTCCCGTCCTTGCCGCTCACCCCCTCCAGGAACACGCAGCCGGCGCCGTCGTCGGTCACCAGCAGTCCGGTGGTCTCCAGGTCGGTCACCACGGCCTCGAGATAGGGGTTGTAGAAGGATTCGCCCCGTTCGCTGAGGCGGATGTCGAGCCGGTCGTAGATCTTCTGGAATTCCCGGCGGCTCTGGTCGCAGAGCAGCCCCCAGGCCTTCAGCGAGACCGGATCTCCCCCCTGCAGCTTCACCACCTCCTCGCGGGACGTGGCCTGGAAGACGGGGTCGTCGTCGAAGCGCTGCTTGGCCTGGCGATAGAAGGCCACCAGATCGCCGAGGTCCACCGCATCGGCGGTGATCAGCGCCTCGGGGGCCACCTGCTTGAGATGCGTGATCAGCATGCCGAACTGGGTGCCCCAGTCGCCCACGTGGTTGAGGCGCAGCACCGGGTGGCCACGGAACTCCAGCACCCGGGCGAGGCAGTCGCCGATGATCGTGGAGCGCAGATGCCCCACGTGCATCTCCTTGGCGATGTTGGGGCTGGAGAAGTCGACCACCACCGGAGTCGCTGGCGCTCCGCCGGCTTGGCCTCCGCCCACCTCCGCAGCCGCGGGAACGCCCAGGCGGGGCTCCCCAAGACGGGCCGCCACCTCGGCCGTGAGCCGCTCAGGGCGCAGGGTGAGGTTGATGAAGCCGGGCCCGGCGATCTGGGGCTCCAGGCAGAGTTCCGCGAAGGCTGGATCCGCCGCCAGTTCGTTCACGATCGCCGTGGCGATGGTGCGGGGCGGCTGCTTCAGGGGCTTGGCCAGGGGCAGGGCGCCGTTGGCCTGGAAATCACCGAATTCGGGCTTGCTGGCTGCTGCCAACTGGGGATCCAGGCGCCGGCCATCTGCACGGGCCTCGGCGGCGGCCTGCGGAAACGCCCGCTCCATTGCCGCACACAGCAGGCTGTCGAGGGCTTGGGCGAGGCGAAGCATGGGGGAGGGCTGGAAGAGCGGCAAGCCTCCCGCCTGTGGCGGGAGAGGCCCTGATCATCCATCCGGACCGGCGGCACCCAGGTGGAGGCTTGGTGGAATGGATGGCTTGAGGCGCGGGTGATCGGGATGGCCAGGTTGCAGGGCCCGTGAGACTCGCTTCGGATTCGGTCTGGACTTTCGACCGAAAGACCTCTGAAATGCACTGATGCCAGTGACTCACTGCTTGAGCATTCCCAGTCCGGGGGTGAGCTGTGCGTGGGCTGGGAATCGAGGTTGGATGAAGCCCAGAGTCAACCATTCAGGAGAGATCAGCTATGCAGGAAATTCACCCTGGCCATGATCTGGCCGACGCGGTCTTGTCGTTGAAAAGCTCAGGGTGTTCACTCTCCCCATGTCCACATTCATCTGTCTATCAAGGGAATCAGGACCTCGTCGCAGCCGTCAGATCGCTGACAAGCCTTTAACGCGACGGGCTCGGAATGCTTGATGGGGAAGCGGCGCTGCGCACACATTGCCCACTCTGTGACTTTTCAGGCCGGCACCTCTATGGGAGACGATCAGCACGGTTGTGCCACGAGCTCCGAAGCCCCTGGGCAGCCAGGATTGATCTTCTGTAGCATCTGTCACAACACTTCGTTCTGGCAGCACCTATACAAGTTCTGTTGACCTCGCTTGTTTCCGACAGGTCAACATTGGACGTTATTGCGTCCACCCCTCGGGGCAGTGAATGCTTCTCGCTTCTTCGTCGTCTGTCTTGTTCCAGTACCTTCCCTGTTGAAGTGCTCCCTCTGGCTGGACATCTTGACTGAGGCGTAGTCTCATCGTCCATTCCCCTGGGGCCCTACCGGCAGGCTCTGCTTAGTTGGCGCCAACTTGATTCCACAGCTGCTTTTTCTCTTCCCATGGCCATCACTTCATGGCACCCGACAGGGTTGTCCAGGCAGGCCACCGTCCAGGTAGTGGGCTGATCGGTTGCTTCATCAACGCCATCCGTGGCTGAGGCGCCTAACTCTTTCGTTCCCAGTTCCAATTCAGTAGCACCTCAAAGATGGATTACGTCTTACCAAATGAACTCGTTGACGGCATGATTGCTGCCGGCGGCAAGAAATCCGGCGTCAGTATCAAGAATCTGTTGCTGCGAGGTTTCTACTCCGGATCCGTTCTCGGTCTGGCCTTGTGCCTTGCCCTCACGATCATGGTTCAGACCGGAATACCGTGGATCGGGTCTCTGATCTTTCCTTTCGGATTCGCCAGTATCGTGTTGTTCGGCATGGAACTGGTCACCGGTAACTTTGCCTTGCTTCCTATGGCGGTCTGGGCAGGTAAGACCACTTGGAGCAAAACCATCCGGAACTGGATCTGGGTCTGGATCGGCAATTTCCTCGGTACAGGCTTGGTGGGCATCCTGTTTGCCATCAGCCTCACCAGTGGTGGAACTGCAGATCTGGCTGCAGGGTCAGGGGATTGGGTTGCGGTCGCCAACAAGATCATCGGCCTGAATAAAGCCAACGTGATCGTCAAGTATCAGTCCCTCGGTGTCCTTGGTTTCTTTCTTGCCTTTGTCCGAGGCCTTATTGCCAACTGGTTGGTCTGCCTTGGTGTCACACTGGCGCTCGTCAGCAAAAGTGTTCCTGGAAAGATCCTTGCCTGCTGGCTGCCAATTACGGCGTTCCAGGCTCTCGGTATGGAACATATCGTGGTCAACATGTTCCTGCACACCACAGGGCCTCTTCTGGGCTCTGGCGTAAGTTTCGGACAGATTGCATTTTGGAATTACCTGCCTGTCACCATGGGAAATATTGTTGGTGGGATGGTGTTCATCGGTATGCTCTTCTACAGCACCCATCGCACAACGGTCAGCAATGTGCTGCCCACGGTGCATGATGAGAAGCTTGAGCGTGAGTTGGCTGCCGAGCTTGGCGCACGTTGATGATCTGGGTAAGCTGATTTAAAAGTCGACTTTCTCAACGGCTTTCAACAATCAGCAAGCTCTCCAACGATCAGACCCGTCGCATTGCGACGGGTCCTTTTTCGTTACTGGCTGATTCGGCCGGTGGGCACGCGCAGCGCCTGGATCACCACTTCTTGTAAGGCAGGAACTTGCCGCACATGGTGATCTTCACTCGGTCCCCGGCGGGATTGGCTTCTTTGTCCACGTGCAAGGTGAAGTCGATCGCGCTCATAATGCCATCGCCAAACTTCTCCTGGATCACATCCTTGAGTGGCATGCCGTACACCTGCATGATCTCGTAAAAACGATAGATCAATGGATCAGTGGGAATCACCGGATCCAGCGATCCCTTGGTAGGGAAATCCTGCAATGCAGCGATGATTTCCGCATCCAGGTCCAGCAGCTCACCCAGTTGGGTTGCCTCGTCCGCCGAGGCGGTGGCCTGGAGATAAAACAGGGAGGCTACCCAGACTTCGTCGCGGCCCAGCTTGGCGCCCAGGTCGGCAAAGCTCATTCCCTTGGCTTTTTTGGCAGCCAGCAATGCAGAGATCATTGTGTCTTGGTTCGCAGTCATGAACAACGGTTGTCGTGATGTCCGCTACCGCATCAGGCCGTGCCATTGGATCATGGCCTGATGTCAGTTGCGAACTCCTGACTATCGATTGATCGACGCGTCTTGCTGGCATCAATCACTACAGATCTGGATTTCACCAGGCCTTTTGGATGATTTTCATACAGACGTCGTCCGATGGTCTGATTGGAATGAGGTCGACCTGTGTGAGCTGCCGGATGGTTCATGCCCTCATTTCCTACCTTCGCCATCTAGGCCTGTTTGAGCCAGTCCCCTCTCTGATCCTCCAGCGGCTCTACGTCGCTGCCGGCCGTGATCATCCTGCCCACCCCCGCCACGGTCGCTACGACGGCCTCACGGCCTGTGAGTGACCGCGGCGTTCGGCACCGTCCCGATGGTCCTGGGTAGTGAGATGGGTGGTACAGCATGACGCTGTCATGAAACTCCTGGGCCGCAACAGCAGCAGGGTCCATGCTGATGCTGACGATCCGGACGGCCCCATTCGGGGTCTCAGAGCATGACGCACCTGATCACCGATCCCGGCCGCTTTGCGGTACAGGCCAAGGCTGGGTTCGTGGCTGCGAATCGCCGCCGGGTGCGGGCCGTGGCGGGTGGTGTCGTGCGTGCCTCAGGCCTCGTCAGGGGACGGGTGGCCGTGGTGACCGGCGGTGGGTCCGGCCACTATCCCGCGTTCATGGGCTTTGTCGGGATGGGCATGGCCGCCGGTGCCGCCTGCGGCAACATCTTCGCGTCGCCGTCGGCTGGCCAGATCGTCAGTGTGAGCCGTGAGGTGAATCGGGGCGCTGGTTTCCTGCTCACTTTCGGGAATTACACCGGCGACATGTTGCAGTTCGGCCTGGCGGCGGAACGCCTGCGTTCCGAGGGCCACGACGTGCGCATTGTGGCGGTGAGTGATGACATCGCCAGTGCCCCGCCCTCCGCCATGAATCAGCGCCGTGGCATTGCCGGCGGGCTGGCGGTGTACAAGGTGGCCGGTGCGGCTGCCGAAGCAGGCCTGGACCTGGATGCGGTGGAGAGGCTGGCCCGGCGGACCAATGCCCGCACCCGAACCCTCGGTGTGGCCTTCAGCGGCTGCACCCTGCCGGGGGCGGAGTCTCCCTTGTTCTCTGTGCCGGCGGGTCGCATGGCCGTGGGGCTGGGCGTGCACGGCGAGCCGGGGCTGGAGGAGCGTCCTCTCCCCGACGCTGCCGGACTGGCGGAGCTGCTGGTGGCTGCGCTGCTGGCGGAAAGCCCGGATGACATACCGCCCCAGGAGGCTCGGGTGGTGGTGGTGCTCAACGGGTTGGGCGGGTTCAAATACGAGGAGCTGTTCAGCCTCTTCGATGCGGTGGCAAGCAATCTTGAGGCCAGGGGCGTGCGGATCGTCGATGCCGAATGTGGCGAACTGGTCACCAGCCTGGAGATGGCCGGGCTGTCTCTCAGTCTCTTCTGGCTCGACGATGAGCTCGAGCCGTTCTGGCAAGCCCCAGCCGACAGCGCTGCTTTCCAACGCGGCCATCCGACACTCGGCCCGACGACCGCTCCGGAACGGGAGGCAGACACTCCTGCCCCGATTCCGCCGGCATCAGCGTGCGACAGTCCAGCTGGCCAGGGGGATCAGCTGATCTGGGCCCGTCGGGTGCTGGAGGGCCTCCAGAAGGCCCAGGCAGCGTTGGAGGCGAGCCACCAGGAGCTGGGCCAGCTCGATGCCATCGCAGGAGACGGCGACCATGGCCTGGGCATGGTGCGGGGCGTCGGTGGGGCGGTGGCTGCTGCCCAGCGGGCGGTGGACGACCAGGGCAGCGTGGCCCGTGTCCTGCTGGAAGCCGGAGAGGCCTGGTCTGAGCAGGGCGGCGGCAGCTCCGGTGCCCTCTGGGGCATTGGTCTGGCGGCTGCCGGCAATGCCCTCGCCGCGGCGGATCGATTGGATCCAACCGCCTTGGCCGGAGCCGTCGCCGCCGCTCTTGGCGCCATTCGGAATCTCGGCAAGGCCCAGGCTGGCGACAAGACCCTGGTCGATGCCCTGATCCCTTTCTCGGAACGGTTGAGCAGCGGTATCGCCCAAGGGGAGTCGGCTGCCAGGGCCTGGTCTGAGGCGGCCAACTGCGCAGTGCATGCTGCCCAGGCCACAGCCGAGCTGTTGCCCCGACTGGGTCGAGCCCGATCCCATGGCGCCAGGAGCGTCGGCCACCCCGATCCAGGCGCCGTTTCCCTGGCGGAGGTGTCGGTGGCCGTTCAGATCTGAGCCTGGCCTGGGCGCCTCAGGACCCTTGCCCACCCCATGGAGAGGCATCGTGTCGATGGCAATGGGCTGGAGGCGAAGATTTCAGGATGCGCCCAGGAAATCGCGCTTGCCGAGGACCACACCGTTGTGGCGCAGGATGTTGTAAGCGGTGGTGACGTGGAAATAGACGTTCGGCAGCACGAAGCTGCTCAGAAAGGGCCAGCCCGGCATCGTGATCGTCTGATCGCGGCCGATCGGCACTGTGATCAGCCGTTCTTCCGAGCCGTTCAGCTGTTCCGTCGGCACGCTTTCGATGAAGGTGATCGTGTGCTGCAGCCGCTCGATCAGTTCGGCGAAACTGGTTTCGCTGTCCTCCACCGCTGGCGCTTCGGATCCGGCCAGCCGGGCGACCCCTCGGCGGGCGATGTCCGAGGCGATCTGCACCTGACGCACCAGGGGGAACATGTCGGGATAGAGGCGGCTCTGCAGCAGCACCGCCGGATCGATGCTGTGGGCTTCCGCGTGGGCCTGCCCCTTGGCGAGCACGGCGGCGAGATTGGTCAGCGTCCGCGTCAGCGGCAGCACCGACGCATCAACCATCGAGAGTTGCATCGGTAAGACAGCGGAATCTCTGAGATCTCACAACCCTAGGGGCCCTGCTTGGGGCCCTGCTCGCGTCATCCCCCTGCCTGCTTCGGCCGAAAACCAGCCTGCTCAAGGGCGGAAAGAGCCGCGGCCACCTGATCGCCCTGGAGTTCGATCACGCCATCTTTGAGGGTGCCGCCGGTACCGGCGGAGGCCTTCAGCTGCTTCAGCAGGGTCCTGCTTTCAGCCTCGCCGATCTCCAGCCCGGTGATGGCGGTCACCAGCTTGCCGCCCTTGCCCGCTTTGGTGCGTTGCACCCGCACCCGCTGCTGGGCACGTGGCTGAGCGGCGGCATCCCCCGCACCAGCGCGCTGCAGGCTTTCCGGCCGGCTGCCGCCACTGCTGAATTCGGTCCAGCCCCCCTTGGCCATGGCTCCATCCTTCGCTACCACCCACTCCAGCGCACCGCCCTTCCACTCCGCCAACGCCCCCACCGTGGATCTTCCCCCCCTGCAGCTGGAAATGCTGCGGATCGGCCTGCAGGGCGAACCTGCCGCCGCTCTCTGCCGCAAGGCGCCGTTGCGACCCGACAGCCTCCGTTCCTCCGTGTCCGGAGCAGCCGACTGCACCCTCGAGCCGGACTGGCTGCGTATCGATGAACCGCCCGGCTGGCCGGTGGCGCCGCCGCCACCGCCCTGAGCACGGCTTCCTACGCTGGGATCACCCCGTCCAGCCGCCGGTGACCAGCACCCTGTCAGCGCAGACCCCAGCCCCGGGGCAGCCCGATGCCACGGCCCTCGACCCGTCGGCACGGCCCACCCCGGCCGGTCGCTTCGGGCGGTATGGCGGCCAGTACGTGCCCGAAACCTTGATGCCGGCCCTGGCGGAACTGGAGCAGGCGGCGGCCGAAGCCTGGGCCGATCCAGGCTTCACCGATCGGCTGAATCACCTGCTGCGCACCTACGTGGGCCGGCCCACGCCCCTTTACGAGGCCGAACGACTCACGGCCCACTACGCCCGTCCCGAAGGCGGTCCGCGCCTCTGGCTGAAGCGGGAAGACCTCAACCACACCGGCGCCCACAAGATCAACAACGCCCTCGGGCAGGCACTTCTGGCCCTGCGCATGGGCAAGCAACGGATCATCGCCGAGACCGGCGCCGGCCAGCATGGCGTGGCCACCGCCACCGTCTGTGCCCGCTTCGGCCTGGAGTGTGTGATCTATATGGGCGCCGAAGACATGCGCCGCCAGGCTTTGAACGTCTTCCGCATGCGGTTGCTGGGGGCCACCGTGCAACCCGTCACCGCGGGTACCGCCACCCTCAAGGACGCCACCAGCGAGGCCATCCGCGACTGGGTCACCAACGTGGAGACGACCCACTACATCCTCGGCTCGGTTGCGGGGCCGCACCCCTATCCGATGCTGGTGCGCGACTTCCATGCCTGCATCGGCCGGGAGGCGAAGGCGCAGTGCCAGGAGGCCTTCGGTCGCCTGCCGGACGTGCTGATCGCCTGCGTGGGCGGGGGCTCCAATGCCATGGGCCTGTTCCACCCCTTCGTGGAGGACATCTCCGTGCGCCTGATCGGGGTGGAGGCCGCCGGCGACGGTGTGGCCACGGGTCGCCACGCCGCCACGATCACTGAAGGGCGCGTCGGGGTGCTGCATGGCGCCATGAGCCTGCTGCTGCAGGACAGCGAAGGCCAGGTCCAGGAGGCCCATTCGATCAGCGCCGGCCTCGACTACCCGGGAGTGGGCCCCGAACACAGCTACCTCAAGGAGATCGGCCGGGCCGAATACGGTGCCGTGACGGACGCCGAAGCCCTGCGGGCGCTGCAGTTGGTGTGTGAACTCGAGGGGATCATTCCGGCCCTCGAAACCGCCCACGCCTTCGCCTGGCTCGAGACCCTCTGCCCCACCCTTGCCCCCGGAACGGAGGTGGTGCTCAACCTCTCAGGCCGCGGCGACAAAGACGTCAACACCGTGGCCGACAAGCTGGGCGGCAGGCTCGAGGGCTGAGTCAGAGGGGATCCTCTTCCCAGGCGAAACGCGGCAGGCGGCGCAGGCCGTCCTGCATGCTGCGGGCCCAGATGTCCATCGAGCGGCCGATCTCCGGTGCCCCCTTGGAGAGCTTGATGCGGCGCGAGATCCGAAGCTCGTCACGGGGCATCAGGGCCACCTCAAACGGGGGGCCCACCGTGAGGTTGGAGCGTCGCGTGATGATCTGGGAAATCAGGCACAGCCGCGCCGCATCCTCGAGGGACAGGCCGCAATGCCCCACGAAATCAAGCGGAGGCTTGCCGTACTTGCTTTCACCGATCTGCAGGAAGGGGGTTTCGCGGGTGGCCATCACCGCGTTGCCCTGGGGGTAGATCAGAACCAGGCCATGGCGGTCACCGCGGATCTGGCCGCCCAGGATGAAGCTGGCTTCGGCACTGGCTCCCGACTGCCGCAGGGTATGGCCGTATTCCTGCTGAACCGCCACGCTGACGCGACCCACATAGTCGGCCGCTTCAAACAGGAAGCGGGCGCTGAGCAGGTCGGGTAGGGATGAGTCCCGCAGACCCACGGCCTCTCGATCCACTCCCTCCCGACCCACTGCCGCGCGATCCACTGCCTGCCGGTCCAATCCCTCCCAGTCCGCTGCCGCCCGGGAGGACGGGTTCCCGGCTTTGACGGAGCTGGTCACCGAGGCGAAATCAGAAGCCCAGGCAGCGAGCGGTCCGGCAGCCGGTGCCGTGGAGCCGGTTGCCGCATCAGGACTGATGGGGCAGGAATCGGCGAACACCTCCGTTTCCTGCGGTGGTTGGCTGGGTTGCTGCATCAGGCTGGAGCCGATGCCCACCGCAGGGCCACTGCCCACGCCAGGGGGGGTGCTCACGCCCTTGGCCAGCAGATCACGGTGGATCCGGTTCAGCACCGCCTGGGTGGTGGCGAGGTTGCCGGCGGCCAGGAGCACGAACAACCGGTCTTCTGCCGGCTGAAACACGTGCATCTTGCTGTAGGTGGAGATGTAATCCACCCCGGCGTTGGTCCGGGAATCAGATGCGAAGACCAGCCCCGAATCGAGAAGAAAGCCGACGCAATAGGTCATTCCGGGGTCGGGAGGAAAGAGGGGCGGGCAGGGTCCATCCGGCAGCCGCAGCCCTCAGCTGAGCAGGCGTTGCAGAATCGAGGCTACCGATCGGACTGTCGCCCGAGCCGTGGCGTACGCCATCCGCATCGGTCCGATCAGGGCAACATGGCCCAGGCCACCGTCGCCGCTGCGATAACTGGCCTGCACCACGGCGCAGTCATGCAGGGCGACGTGGGGGTGTTCGCGGCCGATCCAGATCGCATCCCCTTCAGGGCCGAGCACCTGCCGCGGCCGCTCTTCAACCAGTTGCACAAGTGGCCGCAGGCTGGCGGTGCGGCTGAATTCCGGCTGTCCAAGCAATCCCCCCAGTCCGATCGCGAGGGCGTTATCAGCATCATCGGCATCGCTGCTGGCACGGCTGGCCAGGGCCTGGCGCAGCACCCGGCCACTGCGCTGCAGCTCGCGCGGCAACTGCTCCCAGGAGATGCCGGGCTCCCCCGGCCGGCGCAGTTGCTGATTGGCCCAGCGCTCCAGCACAGGCAACTCCAGCTCCGTTTCGCCCGGAAGGCGCACGTTGAGGCTGGTGGCCACCGCCGGGGCCTGCACCAGAAACACCAGCAGGCGATCGTGGCTGCCCATCAGCCGGATCGCCTGGAGCCGCGGCTCGGCCCGTTGCGGCCGGGTGATCAGGCTGAGCAGCCCGGTGAGATCGGCCAGCCGCCGGCCGAGGTGACGCAGCAGGTCGTCCAGGCTGGCCCACTGAAGGCTGAGGCCGGTGAGTTCACGCTCCAGTTGCAGGGCAGCCGCACCGGGGGCCGGCAGCAGCTGATCCACATAGGTGCGGTAGCCCCGCTCGCTGGGGATACGGCCGGCGGAGGTATGGGGCTGGGTCAGCAAACCCCGCTGTTCCAGGGCGCCCATGGCCGATCGCACCGTGGCCGGGCTGGCGGGCAGGCCGAAGCGACGCACCAGGGTGCTGCTTCCCACCGGCTCCATCGTGTCGACGTAGTGCCTCACCGTGGCTTGAAGCACCTGCTGTTGGCGGCGGGGCAGGCTGTCCACGGGAAGGGGCCGGCACGGACCCGGTCAGAGTGGCGTTGAGCTTAGGAGTTTGCTGAAAAAGTCCCGAGGCCGTCATGCCTTAAGCCTTACCTTTGGGCGCAGCGCCCGTGAACACTGGGCTCGAAGTCAGGCGTTCCCGGGCTGAATGGTCCTTGACGGGGTTTTTCAGCAAACTCTTAGAGAGCTTCCAGCGCCTGCGCCAGACTGGAGATCAGTAGCGGGGCACGCTGGGATCCACAAGCACGCTCCAGGCGTCGATGCCCCCCCGCAGATTCCAGACCCGTTCATAGCCCTGTGTCTCCATCAACCAGCAGCCGAACTGCCAGCTGCGCACGCCGGCATGACAGAGCACAACGATGTCGGCCTCCGGATCGAGCCGCTGCGGCAGCTCCGCCAGCCACTCCTGGGAGCGGCTGAGCGGTAGATGCACCGTGGGATGGGATAACCGGGCCAGCGCCAGTTCCTGGTCCTCCCGCACATCCACCAGTTGAAGGGGGCGTTCCGCCTGCAGCCATTGCTGCAGCTCGCTGGCGCTGAGGGAGCTCGGGCTGGCGGAGGCCATGGCGTGGGGGAGTGGGCGGTCAAGGTAGGGGCTTGGCATCAAGATGGGGCCACCTTGCGTAGGGCGCATGAAGGCCCGCCCCTTCCTGGCGGTCGTGCTGCTGGTGGCGGTGTTGCTGCTGAGTCTCGGCCTGGCGGGCTGGTGGCTCGTCTGGCAGCGCAGCCCCCTCCAGCTCCAGCGTCAGCCCCTGGTGGTGCCGCTGTCAGCCCGCTTTGTGCCCCGCTCCGCCCCCCTGGCCCTCTACCTGCTGGCGGATGGCAACCAACCGGTCGACTACGCCCGCGCCGTTGCCCCCACCCGCCAGCGCCGACCATCAGCCGAGGCTGTGGCGCGCCTGCGGGATGGCGCCTTCGCGGCTGCCGGAATCGATTACAGCGGTGAACTGGCCGAGTGGCTCGGCCCCGAGATCACCCTCGCCCTGCTGGAGACCGGCGCCGATCCCGGCGACACCGGCTGGCTGCTGGCCCTGCGAAGCCGCGATGACCAGGGCGCTCGCCGTTTCCTGCAGCGCTTCTGGCAGACCCGCAGCCTGGCGGGCACCGACCTGCAGATCAGCCGCTACCGCGGCATGGGCCTGATCAGCGGCCGCGGAGCCCTGCTGGGGCAGGAGCCCGCCCCCCTGGCCACGGCCCTGATCGACGATGACCTGGTCCTGATCGGATCGGGCCGTGGCGTGCTTGAGCAGGCGCTCGACGTCTCCCAGATCGATGAACTCAACCAGGCCGCCAGTTCCCGCTTTCAGCAGCAGCTGCAGCAGCTTGAACGGGGCGTGGTTGTGGTGCAGGCCCGGCCCGAGGCTCTGCAGCGCTGGCTGGGCCTGCCGGCCTCCCTCGCCGATGACAGCCGTGTCACGGATCTGGTGGCCGCCCTGCGGCCCCAGGGCACCGCTCTGGTGGTGGATGCCCTGCTGGGCTGGAAGGAGCCGGGCCTGCAGCTCGATCCGGCCGAACCCGAGGGACCGCTGAACCAGCTGCGGGGTTCCTCGCGCCAGCTGCTGCTGCTGCAGAACCCGGCCAGCCTGCTGGCCTCACCGCTGGCGCCGGCGCTGGCACCCCTGGCCGGGTCATCAGACGAGGAGTCGTTGCCGGCCCTGGTGGCGACCCGTGATGCCGGTCCCCTGCTCTGGAGCGAGACCGCCGATGGCTGGGTGCTGGGCACAGCGGCCGACCGACCCGCTCTCGCCGACCTGGCGGCCGATCTTGAGCGGCAGGGGCTGGTGATGGCGCCTCTGACACTCGCCTCCCGTGGTACCGACCCGGTGCAGGTGTGGACCCGGCTGAGCCTGGCGGACGGTCGTGGCGATCGGCAGCTGCAGGCCTCCCTGGCCGGCGCCCGCAGCCAGTCCGGTGCCTGGGCCTGGTGGGGGCAGAACCTGGCGGTGCTCGACCGGCAGCAGTCGGCCCGGGGGCTTCCCCATGCTCGTCTGGAGCAGCTCACCGCCCTGGCGATGCCCTCGGCCCCACTGCAGCGGGCCATGGCCGCCGCTCCGGCCCGCGACTGGATCGAGGGCTGGCAACCCTGGCGGCTCCTCTCCGGTCTGGCCGGCACTCGCCTGAGCGAGCCGGTGCAGGGGGCCTCCTTCGCGGCCCAGGCCGACGGCGAAGCCCTGCGCCTGCGCGCCCGCCTGGAGCTGGCCGGATGAGCGAGGGGCGGGAACTGCTGCTGCTTCGCCACGGCATCTCCGAGGAGCGTTCACCGGACCGGCCCGACGCGGGACGCGGCCTCACCCCACGGGGCGATCGCCGCACCCGCGCCGTGGTGGAGCGCCTCTGCGCCCTGAACCTGGGCTGCGAGCTGTGGTTCACCAGTCCGCTGCTGCGCGCCCGCCAGACCGCCGCCATCGCCGCCGATCTGGGCCTGGCACCGCTCCCACTCGAGGCCCCCGAACTGGCCCCGGAGGCCGATGCCGCACCCCTGCTGGAGCGCTGCCTGGCTGGCGATGGCGAACTGCCCGCCTGGAGCCGTCTGGGTCTGGTGGGCCATGAACCCGACCTCAGCGCCCTGGCAGCCAGGCTGATCGGTGCGCCCCTCGAAGCGCTGGAGCTGCGCAAGGCCGGCGTGATCCTGCTGGCCCTGCCGTCCCGGGGGCTGCCCTGGGGCCACAGCGCCCTGCGATTGCTGCTCTCGCCACGCTCCCTGCTGGCATCCTGAGGTTGCGCCTGGTGGGATGCACTACGGCGCACCCCAGCCACTGGCCGTAGGGTCTGCAGCAGTGGAATGCCTGGCACGGTGGATCCGTCTTCCTCTTCTCCTCCCTTCCGTCCGGGTCTGGAGGGCGTACCGGCCACCCAGTCGGCGATCTGCGACATCGACGGACAGCAGGGCCTGCTCACCTACCGCGGCTACGACGTGGATGAGCTGGCGGACCGCAGCAGCTTCCTCGAAACGGCCTATCTGCTCATCTGGGGAGACCTGCCCACGGCCTCCCAGCTCGCCTCGTTCCAGCATGAGGTGCAGATGCACCGCCGGGTGAGCTTCCGCATCCGGGACATGATGAAGTGCTTCCCGGCCACGGGGCACCCCATGGACGCGCTGCAGTCGAGCGCGGCCTCACTGGGGCTGTTCTATTCCCGCCGTGCCCTCGACAACCCCGAATACATCTTTGAGGCGGTGGTCCGGCTGATTGCCAAGATCCCCACGATGGTGGCGGCGTTCCAGCTGATCCGCAAAGGCCAGGATCCGATCCAGCCCCGCGACGATCTCTCCTACGCCGCCAACTTCCTCTACATGATCACTGAGCGGGAGCCCGATCCCCTGGCGGCCCGCATCTTCGATGCCTGTCTGATCCTGCACGCCGAGCACAGCCTCAACGCCAGCACCTTCAGTGCCCGCGTCACCGCCAGCACCCTCACCGATCCCTACGCCGTGGTGGCCTCGGCCGTTGGCACCCTCGCCGGCCCCCTGCATGGCGGCGCCAACGAAGACGTGCTGGCCATGCTCGAAACGATCGGCAACGCCGACCGGGTGGAGGCCTGGCTGGATCAGGCGATTGCCGAGAAGCAGAAGATCATGGGCTTCGGCCACCGTGAGTACAAGGTGAAGGATCCCCGTGCGGTGATCCTGCAGCGCCTGGCCGAGGATCTGTTCGATCGCTTCGGCCACGACCCCCTCTACGACCTGGCCCGCCAGCTGGAGGATGCTGCCGCCGTGCGGCTGGGTCCGAAGGGCATCTATCCGAATGTGGACTTCTATTCCGGCCTGGTGTATCGAAAGCTCGGCATCCCCCGCGATCTGTTCACCCCGATCTTCGCGATCGCCCGCACCGCCGGCTGGCTGGCCCACTGGAAAGAGCAGCTGGGTGCGAATCGCATCTACCGACCCACGCAGATCTACACCGGCACCAGCGATCTCAGCTGGGTACCCCTGGAGGCCCGCTGATCGCGCTTTCGCAGCGATCGCACCGTCTCCCTGATCGTCCGCCTAAGTTGCCCCCACTGCCGCCGCGCCCCTTGCCGCCCTCCGCATGGTGACCTCCACCATCTCCTCCTTCGCAGCGGTCGCCACCGCGGCGACCGTCAGTCCCGGCCTCGATCTGGAGGCCAGCTTCACAGACGTGATGCAGGGCCTCGGCCTCAGTGCCGGTGCGGCCCGTCTGCTCTGGCTTCCCCTGCCGATGCTGCTGGTGCTGGTGGCCGCCGTGGTGGGCGTGCTGGTGAGCGTCTGGCTGGAACGCAAGATCTCCGCCGCCGTGCAGCAGCGCATCGGTCCGGAATATGCCGGCGCCCTCGGGGTGCTGCAGCCGATTGCCGACGGCCTCAAGCTGGTGTTCAAGGAGGACATCATTCCAGCCCGGGCCGATGGCCTGCTCTTCACCATAGGGCCTGTGCTGGTGGTGATTCCCGTGATCCTCAGCTGGCTGGTGGTCCCCTTCGGCCAGCACCTGGTGATCAGCAACGTCGGGATCGGCATCTTCCTGTGGATCTCCCTCAGCAGCATCCAGCCGATCGGCCTGCTGATGAGTGGCTACGCCAGCAACAACAAGTACTCCCTGCTGGGCGGTCTGCGAGCGGCGGCCCAGTCGATCAGCTACGAAATCCCCCTGGCCCTGGCGGTGCTGGCAGTGGTGATGATGAGCAACTCGCTCAGCACCGTCGACATCGTCGATCAGCAGACCGGCGCCGGCATCCTCAGCTGGAACATCTGGCGCCAGCCGGTGGGTTTCCTGATTTTCTGGATCTGTGCCCTGGCTGAATGCGAGCGCTTGCCCTTTGACCTGCCGGAGGCCGAAGAGGAACTGGTGGCCGGCTACCAGACCGAATACTCCGGCATGAAGTTCGCCCTCTTCTATCTGGGCAGCTACATCAACCTCGTGCTTTCGGCCCTGCTCGTCTCGGTGCTCTATCTGGGTGGATGGGGCTTTCCGGTCCCGGTCGAGTGGTTGGCCGGCGCCCTCGGCCAGTCGGTCGATGCCCCTGTGGTGCAGATGATCACAGGCGCCACCGGCATCGTGATGACCGTGCTCAAGGCCTATCTGCTGGTGTTCCTGGCGATCCTGCTGCGCTGGACCACCCCACGGGTGCGGATCGACCAGTTGCTGGATCTCGGCTGGAAGTTCCTGCTGCCGATCGCCCTGGTGAATCTGCTCGTGACCGCCGCCCTGAAACTCGCCTTCCCGGTGGCCTTCGGCGGCTGAACCTGCCGGGTACGACCTGGTCGACGGTTTTTTGCTGAGGCGGCCATCATGGTGCTCAGCCTGCTTCCCTTTCCAGCTCCCTCGCTCTCCGGTTCATGTTCGGCTTCCTCAAGAAGGTCAGTGACTACACGCGTGATGCAGTGGGCGCCGCCCAGTACATGACCCAGGGCCTGGCGGTCACCTTTGACCACCTGCGCCGGCGCCCGATCACGGTTCAGTACCCCTACGAGAAGCTGATCCCATCGGAGCGCTATCGGGGTCGTATCCACTACGAGTTCGACAAGTGCATCGCCTGTGAGGTGTGTGTGCGCGTCTGCCCAATCAACCTGCCGGTGGTCGACTGGGTCATGAACAAAGCCACCAAGAAAAAGGAGCTGCGCAACTATTCAATCGATTTCGGGGTGTGCATCTTCTGCGGCAACTGCGTCGAATACTGCCCCACCAATTGCCTTTCGATGACCGAGGAGTACGAGCTGTCGACCTTCGATCGCCACAGTCTCAACTACGACAACATTGCCCTCGGCCGGCTGCCCACCAGTGTCACCAGTGATCCGGCCGTGTTCGCCCTGCGCGAACTGGCTTACCTGCCCCAGGGGGTGATGGATCCCCACGATGTGCCCGCCACGGCCCCGCGGGCAGGCAAACTTCCCGAGCAGGTTCTGCAGACCCTGCCCAAGGCCGCCCCTGCCGGCGAGACCCAGGCCGATCCCGGAGCCGCTTCCTGATGACGATCGCTTCCACCACCCAGCAGATCTGCTTCCTGGTGCTGTCGGCCACCCTGGTGTTCGGCTCGCTCGGCGTGGTGCTGCTGCCCAACATTGTCTATTCGGCCTTCCTGCTCGGCGGCGTTTTCCTGTCGGTGGCTGGGCTGTATCTCCTGCTCAATGCCAGCTTCGTGGCCGCCGCCCAGGTGCTGGTCTACGTGGGTGCCGTGAATGTGCTGATCCTGTTCGCGATCATGCTCGTGAACAAGCAGGAGACCCTCGCCGCCATTCCCGGCCTGCTGCTGCGTCGCATCCTCTCCGGGGCGGTCTGCGCTGGACTGTTCCTGCTGCTGGTTCGGGTGGCCTTCACCACCGACTGGGCCCTGCCAGGCCCCGAACCGATCGGCGATGAGGCCACCATCCGCATCGGTGAGCACCTGTTCAGCGATTATCTGCTGCCCTTTGAGCTGGCCTCAGTGCTGCTCTTGATGGCGATGATCGGAGCGATTGTGCTGGCCCGCCGCGACGTGTTCAGCAGCGATGTGATCACCGGCGAGCCCGCCGATCAGGGCCTGATCGAAAAGGCCCGCACCCCCCTGCTCCTGGACACCAACGCCCAGTCTCAGCCCATGCTGGAGAACACCCCATGAACCTTGATCTGCCCAGCCCCATCCCCCTGCAGGCCTATCTGGTGCTGGCCGCCATCCTGTTCTGCACCGGGGTGTGGGGGCTGATCAACAGCCGCAATGCCGTTCGCGTGCTGATGAGCATTGAGCTCATGCTCAACGCCGTGAACATCAATCTGATGGCTTTCTCGACCTACCTGGATGGCCAGTTGATCCGCGGCCAGGTGTTCACCATTTTCGTGATCACCGTGGCCGCCGCCGAAGCCGCCGTGGGTCTGGCCATCCTCCTGTCCCTCTATCGCAACCGCGAAACCGTGGACATGGAGCGTTTCAACCTGCTGCGCTGGTAGGTCGGTCCACCGGCCATGCTGATCGAACGGGTCTGGCTGATCGTGCGCTCTGGCAGCCAGGCCTCCCAGAGGCAGGCTCGCCGCTGCGTCGCCGATCTCAAGGCGCTCGGGGTGGAGGTGATCGTCGCGGTGAGCGGCCTCAGCTCCAATCCCTTCCCGGGCCTGCTGGCGACGGAGCCACGCCTACCGGATCTGGCCCTGGTGCTGGGCGGTGATGGCACCGTGCTCGGGGCCGCCCGCCATCTGGCTCGGCACAACGTGCCGATCCTCAGCTTCAACGTGGGTGGGCACCTGGGCTTCCTCACCCATGATCCCCGGCTGATGCGGCTCAGCGCCAGTGGTGCCCAACCGTCCGATCCGGCGGACAGCCTGTGGCAGCGCCTGCACGACGACCGTTTCGCCCTGGAGCGCCGCCTGATGCTGGAGGCTCAGGTCGATCGCGGCGATGGGGTGCTGCTGGGCGACGACAGCGACGGAGCCCATTGCGCCCTGAACGATTTCTACCTCCGACCCTGCCTCGATGAACTGTCGCCCACCTGTGTGCTCGAACTGGAAATCGACGGCGAGGTGGTCGACCAGTACCGCGGCGATGGCCTGATCATCGCCACCCCCACCGGCTCGACGGGATACGCCATGGCGGCGGGTGGACCGATCCTCCATCCAGGCATCGAGGCGATCGTGATCACGCCGATCTGCCCGATGAGCCTCTCCAGCCGGGCAGTGGTCGTGCCACCGCGGGCGCGATTGATCGTCTGGCCTCTGGGGGAGAGCAGCCGCCGCGTCAAGCTCTGGAAAGACGGCGCCCACGCCACCGAACTGGAGCCGGGCGATCGCTGCATCGTGCAGCGCAGTCCGCATCCGGCCCTGTTCGTGATCCTCGAGCAGAGCCCCTCCTACTACCGCACCCTCACCCGCAAACTCCACTGGGCCGGCAGCCTCAATGGAGCCGAAGCCGGGCCCAACTGAAGCCGGCCCACAATGACGGCAGCGATCCGGCGCCATGGCGTCGCCCTGCAACCATGGCCCTGGAAATCGAGCGCCGCTTTCTGGTGCGGGGCGAGCAATGGCAAGCGCAGGTGCGCTCAAGTGAGCAACTGGCCCAGGGGTACCTCGTGAGCCGGGAGGATGGCTTCACCCTGCGCGTCCGCCTCGTCGATCGGGATCACGCCTGGCTCACCCTCAAGGCAGCGGTGCCATCGGGTGCGATGCCATCGGCGGCGGTGGCATCCGAGGCAGTTCGGGCCCCAGCGGCTGAAGCTGCCACCGTTCCCTTGATCCGCCAGGAATTCGAGTACGCGATCCCGAGGGCGGATGGCGAGGCCCTGCTGGCCCAGGCCCCCTACCAGGTGAGCAAGCGCCGCTATGGCCTGGATCTGGCCGGGGGCGACTGGGTGCTGGATGTGTTTGAGGGGGCCAATGCTCCGCTGGTGGTCGCCGAAGTGGAGCTTCCCAGCGCAACGGCAGTGGTGGTGGTGCCGCCCTGGTGCGGGCCCGAGATCAGCGGTCGCCACGACCTCAGCAACGCCGCCCTGGCCAGGCATCCGCTCAACTCCTGGTCCACGGCAGAGCGTGCCGCGCTGCTGGGATGCCTGGGTTAGCCCCAAGCGCAAACCGCCGTCGCCCGAACGGCAGCGATTGATACGTTTTCCCAATCAGTCGCGGTGGCGCAAACGGCCCAAACAGGGCCAGCGATGCCGTAAGGTCCAAGCCGAAAGAAATTCCGTAAATTCAGGGGGACTGCCGGTGACCGGCCTCTACGACCACCAAGGTGTGTTGCGGGTCTCTGGCGACCTGGAGGATTGCCTGGCCTACGCCGAGCTGTTCGGTTTTGAGGTGGAGAGCTTCAGCCTCGTGCCGCTGGTGGGCGAGCTGCCGGCCCGTTCCCATCCAGGGAGCAACAATTAAAGCCATCGCGGCAGATCTTGCCGTTGTCCATGGCCCAGTTGAGCAGGGCCACCCGGTTTTTCACACCGGTCTTGGTGAAGATATTGCTGACGTGATTATCAACGGTGCGCTTGCTGATCATCAGGCGATCGGCGATTTCCTGATTGGTCAGGCCTTGCGCCACCAACTCAATAATCTCCAGTTCGCGTTCTGAAAGCGCGGCCATCGGCGGACCCAGGCTGTGACTCCACTCCATCTGACCGCTCCGGTACGTGCCAGGCTCAGCCCTCACTGTACGCAGGTTGCTGCCGCATGATGGGAACCTGAGATCCTCCGAAGGCTTGCAGCAGCTCCAACAGGCACTTACCCAGGGCAGGTTCGCTGTCACCGCCGAGGTGACGCCCCCGCGTGGGGGCGATTGCACGCACACACTTGAGGCGGCACGTGCCCTGCAGGGGCTGGTGCATGCCGTCAACGTCACCGATGGCAGCCGGGCGGTGATGCGCATGTGCAGCCTGGCGGTGTGCCGTCTACTGCTCGATGCCGGGATTGAGCCCGTCTGGCAGGTGGCCTGCCGCGATCGCAATCGCATCGCTCTGCAGGCGGATCTGCTCGGTGCTCACGCCCTTGGAATCCGCAACGTGCTCTGCCTCACCGGTGATCCGGTGCGGGCCGGCGATCAGCCCGGAGCCAGGCCGGTGAATGAACTCGAATCGGTGCGGTTGCTGCAGCTGGTCAGCCGCCTCAACCGTGGAGAGGATCCTGTCAAGGGCAGCCTGCCGGATGGTCCGATCCAACTGTTCGCAGGCACCGCCGCCGATCCCCAGTCACCCAGCTGGAGCGGCCTGCGCAGCCGGCTGCAGCGCAAACAAGAGGCCGGGGCACGCTTCGTGCAGACCCAGATGGTGATGGAGACGGACGCCTTGCAGCGGTTCGTGGACGAGCTGGCCGCCCCCTTGGGGCTGCCGGTGCTGGCGGGCGTGTTCCTGCTCAAGTCGGCACGCAACGCCGCCTTCGTGAATCGGGTGGTGCCAGGGGCCCGAATTCCCCAGCACCTGATCGACCGTCTGGCCGATGCCACCGATCCAGCAGCCGAGGGCATTGCGATTGCGGCGGAACAGGTGCGGGCCTTCAGCACGATCGCTCAGGGCGTTCACCTGATGGCCGTGAAGGCGGAGGAACGCATTCCGGCGATCATCCGCCAGGCGGGTTTAGGACCTCTGGGACAGAGTCAGGTCGGTGCCGAGAAGGTCGGCCATGGCCTTCTGCTGGGGTGAAGGGGAGCTGTGGTCCTGACGCCTGACATCGGTGATCAGCCAGTCGAGGGCGGCTTCCTGCAGATCGAAGTGATCGCCGTTGCGATCGACGCAGTAGCGCCCGAACACGAGCTTGTCGACCAGGCGCACGCCAGCACCGATGCGCGAGTAGTCGAAGATAATGGAGTTGTCGATCGTGGCGCCAGCACAGATGTGACAACTGGGACCGATCATCGCCGGGCCAATGATGGTGGCCCCATCCTCAATGCGGCTCATGCCACCCACATAGATCGGCCCTTTCACATTGATCTTGTCCCAGTTTGCGGCCACGTTCAGACCCGCATAGATACCGGGGCGCACTTCCTTGCCCGGAATCTGGACTTGCCTGACCTGTCCTTCCAGGACGCTGCGGATCGCCTGCCAGTAATCGGGCACCTTACCGATGTCCACCCACTCAAAATCCATGGGCAGGGCATAAAATGGAGCTCCTGCCTGAACCAATCTCGGAAAAAGATCGGAACCGATATCAAAAGGAGTTGTGTCGGGAATGAAGTCGAAGACTTCAGGCTCAAAGATATAAATACCGGTGTTGATCATGTCACTGGCGGCTTCCTCCAGGCTCGGCTTCTCCTGGAAAGACAGCACACGCCCATCGGGGTCCGTCACCACCACGCCATAACTGCTCACCTGCTCCTTCGGCACGCGTTTGGTGACAAGGCTCACCATGGCGCCTTTCTCACGATGGCGACGCACCGCCTCGGTGAGATCAAGGTCGATCAGAGCATCGCCGCAGAGCACCACAAAGGTGTCGTCAAAGAAGGGCTGGAAATTCTGAATCTTCTTGAGACCTCCGGCTGAGCCAAGGGCATCGCCGATCAGTTCTCCATCTTCAATCTTGCCCTCGAAGCTGTAGGCAATCTGCACGCCGAAGCGCTGGCCATCACGAAAGTAGTTCTCGATCTCCTCAGCCAGGTGGGAGACGTTCACCATGATTTCGTCGAAGCCATGCTGGCGCAGCAGCTCCAACAGGAATTCCATCACCGGCTTCTGCAGGATCGGAATCATCGGCTTCGGCAGGATGTGGGTGATCGGCCTCACCCGTGTGCCCTTCCCTGCCGCCAGGATCATCGCCTTCATTGGCGCCTGTCCCCATCCATCAGAGCCCTTACCTTAGTCAAAGGCGTCAGGCGGCCAGGATCTCCCGGGTCGGCAGGGGAGCTGGCACCTGTTCGAGGCGACGCAACTGCAGGGGGCCGAACAGGCCGCCCTGCTGCTCCAGTTCCACCGATCCCTGGGCGGAGAGGAAGAGCAGGGCCCAGAACACGCCCACCCGATCACAGTCGAGATCCTCTCCGGCCGGATCCTGTTGAACGGCCCGCGCCCAGGCGCTAACCAGCACCTCGAAATCCAGCCAATCCTCAGCCGCCTGCCAATGGCTGAGGAACCGCTGCAGTCCGGTGGTGGTCTCCGGCAGCTTCTCGCGGTGGGCAAGGTTGGCCACCTGTTCGATTGCCGCTCGGTCGCTGAACCGGCGGCTACGGGAACGCTGGCGCTGGCGCCCTTCCCCCTCCTGTTCGAGGCGTTCGGCGATGTCCTCCAGCTGGCGGATCAGTTCGCCCAGGGTCACGGGCCTCTGCAAGGGGGGAGGCGCCACGGGACGGCGGCGCAGGTGGCGTTCAGGCCGCCGCGGCAGGGCGATCATGGTGCCCCATCCCGAATCTTCGCCCTCGTCGCAGGGGGCTTCCAGCAACTCTTCGATCGGTTCGGGCGGGAAGGTGAGGGCTTCCAGCACTTCGGCCTTGAGACTCACCAGCACGGAGGCCGCCAGGAATGCCTCGCTGGTTTCGGCAAGATCACGTTCGTAACTCCCCCCCTGGCGCCCATCCGATCGGGCCACCACCAGACGGGGGGCACCGATGCGCTGGCGCAGCTGGTCGAGGAATCCATCCACCACGGCAATCACATCGACATCCCACGGGTCGAGCTCTCCCCGTATCGCTGCATCCTGGAGCAGTCGGATGGCCAGCCTGGCGCCTGCTTCAGCCACGCGCTCCCGGGTCTCCAAGCAGAATCACCGCACCGTAACGGTCGGGCAGCTGCTGCACCAGGGGTCTGTTCCCGGTTCAGTTCAGGTTTCGCCGGCTGCTGCGGAGCTCTCTCCGGCTGCAGGCAGCAGGCCGAGCTGGGCATCGACCGCCGCGCGGTAGCGCTGCAGGTCATCTTCGAGTTCCTGGATCCGCACCTGCTGGGCTTCCCGTTCGGTCTGCTCCTGCAGGCGCTCCACCTGCTTGACCACGCCTGTCCACACCGCAAACACCCAGGCCGCGGTGGCACCGATCCCACCGACCACGAGGAGCATGGCGGCCAGGGGCAGGGTGGCGGTGATGCCGGGCAGGAAGTGCACGGTCGTGGGGGCCGTGTTCTCGAGGGTGAACATCACCGTGGCCAGGCCGAAGCTGAAGATCAGCAGGAAGTTCAGCTGTCGCATCGGATCAAGACAGAGGGTTGGGCCATGAACGGATGGAGCGTAAGAACAGCAGGGCAGGCCCGATGAAGGGACTGGGCCAGCGCAGGTTTTGTTTACGCAGGCCGTGCGGGGACGAACGCCTGAGCAGATCGGTCTGGGTCAGCCCACAGCAGGAGCGCGCAGCAGGGCTTGGACTCCGCTGCCAGCCAGGAAAGGCGCCAGGGGAGTGCCTCCGGGGAGACCAGAGGCCTGCCGCAGGTGCGCCATCGCCTTGTCCTCCTGTCCCACAAGCTGCTCCATCGAGGCGCGGTAGGTGTCGGTCATCAGGCGCGGGTAGAGGCCGATGCCGATGATCGGCACCAACAGGCAACTGATCACGTAGATCTCCCGCGGCTCGGCATCCACCAGATTGCTATGGGAGGCCAGCTCGGCGTTCTCCTTGCCGAAGAAGATCTCCCGAAGCATCGAGAGCAGGTAGATCGGCGTGAGGATCACGCCCACGGCGGCGAGCACAGCCATCACGATGCGGAAGCTGAGCGAGTAGACCTCGCTGGTGGCGAAGCCCACGAACACCATCAGTTCGGCCACAAAGCCGCTCATGCCGGGCAGGGCCAGGGAGGCCAGCGAGCAGACGGTCCAGAGGGCGAACATCTTGCGCATCTTCTGGCCCACCCCACCCATGTCGTCGAGCTGGAGGGTGTGGGTGCGGTCATAGGTGGCACCCACCAGGAAGAAGAGGCTGGCGCCGATCAGGCCATGGCTGACCATCTGGAGCATGGCCCCGCTGGTTCCCAGGGCACTGACACTGCCGATGCCGATCAGCACGAAGCCCATGTGGCTGATCGAGCTGTAGGCGATCTTGCGCTTGAGGTTGCGCTGGGCGAACGACGTGAGCGCGGCATAGATGATGTTCACCACCCCCAGCACCACCAGCAATGGCGCGAACCGCACATGGGCATCGGGCAGGAGCTGGCAGTTGAAGCGCAGCAGGGCGTAGCCGCCCATCTTCAGGAGGATGCCGGCCAGCAGCATGTGGACCGGTGCCGTGGCCTCTCCATGGGCATCCGGCAGCCAGGTGTGCAGCGGCACGATCGGTAGCTTCACGCCGAAGGCAATCAGCAGGCCGGCGTAACAGAGAACCTGGAAGCCGGTGCCGAATCCCTTCTCTGCCAGGCTCGTGTACTCGAAGGTGGGGGCCCCGCCGCCGTAGAAGGCCATGCCCAGCCCCGCCAGGAGAATGAACAGGGAGCTGCCGGCGGTGTAAAGGATGAACTTGGTGGCGGCGTACTGGCGCTTCTTGCCGCCCCAGATGGCCAGCAGCAGGTACACCGGAAGCAGCTCGAGCTCCCAGGCCAGGAAGAAGAGCAGCATGTCCTGCACCGCGAACACGGCGATCTGGCCGCCATCCATGGCCAGCAGCAGGAAGAAGAACAGACGCGGTTTGAAGGTCACCGGCCAGGCCGCCAGAACCGCCAGGGCGGTGATGAAGCTGGTCAGCAGGATCAGGGGCATCGACAGGCCATCGGCCCCCACGGACCAGGCCAGACCGAGATCGGGCAGCCACTCCACCCGTTCCACCAGCTGCAGGCCAGCCACGGAAGGGTCGTAGCCGTTCAGGTAGCCCCCCACCGTGAGCAGGAAGGTGATCAGGGCGATGCCCAGGGCGTACCAGCGCACCCTGCGGCCATCGCCCTCATCGGGAACGAACGGGATAAGCAGCGCGGCGGCGATCGGGAAGAGGATCGACGCGCTCAGCCAGGGAAAGGCCAAGGTCCTGGGCAGGTCAAGTCAGGCCGGAGTGTAGAAATGCCCACCGCCCGCCAGAGCTGCGGTGGGGGATGTCACACAGAGTGTGAGACCGCAGTCAGGATCAACCGAGGGATCCGAACAGCACCACAAGGGCGATCACACCGCCGAACACGATCAGGGCATAGAACTGGGCGCGACCGGTCTCGAAGTATTTGAGACCCTCCCCAGAGCCCAGGGTGAGCAGGCCGGTGAGGTTCACGACACCGTCCACCACCTTGGCGTCCACCTCCAGCACCTGGCGAGCCAGTTTGCGGCTGCCCTGCACGAACAGCTTGTCGTTGATGTCGTCGAGGTACCACTTGTTGGCCAGGAAGGCATTGAGGGCGGGGAAGCGTGCGGCCACTGCCGTGCCCAGATCGATCCTGTGGAGCGCATAGGCCAGCACCGCTACGGAGATGCCTGCCACCGAGATCGCCACCGATGCGCCCGCCAGGGGCAGGAACTCGGCCCAGGAGAAGTGCTCGGCCATCTCAGCGGCTTCATGGGGATCGAGCAGGCCGGCAAAACGACTGTTCCAGGGGGTGCCGAGCAAGCCGATCAACACCGAGGGGACGGCGAGGACCGCCAGCGGCATCGCCATCTGCCAGCCGGATTCGTGGGGGTGGCTGGCGTGGTGGCCGTGGTCGTCATCGCCACCACTGGACTTTCCGGCGGCGGCAAGCAGCTGGGCCTGGATCGTCTGGTCGGTTCCGCGGAAGTCGCCTTCGAAGGTGAGGAAGTAAAGGCGGAACATGTAGAAGGCGGTCATGCCGGCGGTCACGAAGCCGGCTACCCAGAGCAGCGGGAAGCTGCCGAATGCCTGGCCGAGGATCTCGTCCTTGCTCCAGAAGCCGGCCAAGGGAGGGATGCCGCTGATCGCCACGCAGCCGATCAGGAAGGTGGCGCTGGTGATCGGCATGAATTTGCGCAGGCCGCCCATCAGGCGCATGTCCTGGGCCAGCACCGGTTCGTGGCCCACCACCTCTTCCATGGCATGGATCACCGAGCCAGAGCCGAGGAACAGCATCGCCTTGAAGAAGGCGTGGGTCACCAGGTGGAACATGCCGGCGACCGGAGCACCGCAGCCCATCGCCAGCATCATGTAGCCCAGCTGACTGACGGTGCTGTAGGCCAGACCCTTCTTCAGGTCCATCTGGGTCAGGGCAATCGAAGCCCCCAGCACGAGGGTGATGGTGCCGATCACGGCGATCGTGACCTGCACCGCGGCAAAGGGCTCGTACACCGGCTGAAGCCGGGCCACCAGAAACACGCCCGCGGCCACCATGGTGGCGGCATGGATCAGGGCCGAAATCGGTGTGGGGCCCTCCATGGCATCGGGCAGCCACACATGCAGGGGGAACTGGGCCGACTTGGCCATCGGCCCCATGAACACCAGCAGACAGAGGATCACGGCCACACCGGTGCTGAGGCTGCCGCCGGCCACGGCCTCGCTGAGCCGTGCTCCGATCTCCTCGAACCCGAAGCTGCCGGTGGCCCAGAACAGGCCGAGGATGCCGAGCAGCAGGCCGAAGTCGCCGACCCGGTTCACCACGAAGGCCTTCTGGGCGGCATTGGCGGCGCCGTCGCGGTCGTACCAGAAGCCCACCAGCAGGTAGGAGCACATGCCCACCAGCTCCCAGAAGACATAGATCTCCAGCAGGTTCGGGCTGATCACCAGGCCCAGCATCGAGCTGCTGAACAGGGCCAGGTAGGTGAAGAAGCGCACATAGCCCTTGTCGTGGGCCATGTAGCCATCGGAATAGACCATCACCAGCAGGGCGATGGTGGTGACCAGGGCCAGCATCACCGCGCCGAGGGCATCGACGCGGAAGCCCATCTGCAGATTGAAGGTGCCGGCGCTGGCCCAGTTGAACAGCACCTCGGTGGGTCCTGCTCCGGCGAGCTGCTGGGCCAGCACGGCGTAGCTGAGCACAGCAGCGGCTCCGACACAGCTGATCAGCAGCACGGCCACCGGTTTTCGCAACCGATTCACTGTGCGGTTGAAGCTGATCAGGCCGAGGCCGGTGACGCAGGCCCCCAACAGGGGAAGCACCGGAATCAACCAGGCGAGTTCAGCGGCTGACGGCATCCTGCTCAGGCTGGTGCTGGCGAGTGTAGGCAGCCCGCCTGGCTCCCACCGGCTCGTGTGCCTGAGCGCCCACCATCGCCGCCCCGCCGGCGCCCCGACTCATCCCAGCCAATGGGCCAGGGCGGTGCGCGAGAAGGTGACGGCGCCGAGGCCGATGAAGCGGTGGGCCCACCAGAACACGCCGATGGCGATGGCGATGCCCAGCTGGGCCGGGCGCAGGAATTCGGCCCAGATCAGCTGCTGACGGCCATCCAGCACCGCCCGGAACGGCAGCACTGACGTGCTGTCCCGCAGCTCTTCGAAGGCGGTGCCGAAGCGGTGGGCCAGGCGCCGATCGCCATTCCAGATGGCGAACAGGTGGTGGGCGATCAGGCCGGCGCAGGTCACCACCATGAAGCTGCTGCCGATCCAGAGCAGGTGGGTGGCACACCAGAGCACCTGCCCCACCGCCTGGGGATGGCGGCTGACCCGGATGATGCCGGTGGCATACAGCCGCACCTGAGGCTTCAGCACCGCCGGGATCTCCAGCAGGTTGTAGGTGGCCGGGTAGAGGAAGAGGAAGCTGATGGCGGTGCCGCCCCACACCAGCGGTACGATCCAGGGCTGCTCCTGCAGATTCCAGAGCCGCAGGCCGTCATAGCGGTGGGCCAGGAAGTAGCCGATCACCACCACCGCCGCCGGGATGCTCACGCCGGCGAACAGCAGGCGCCAGGCCCGTTCGCCGATCCGCTCCACCCCCCACACCCGCAGGGAGGCACCACCGCTGTGCAGCACGGCGAACACCACGAGCAGGGCCAGCATCACCACGCTGCTGTGGTGGGGGCTGGCTGGGGCAAGCAGGGAAGGCAAGGGCCGGGCGACTGCGAAGCCAGCAATTCTGGGCATCCGCCGGCCCACCTAGAGTCTGGACTTACGAGGCTGAATCACACACCTCCCTTCTCCCGCCAACGTTTTCACTGCGCTCCCGCCTTGTCTCCAAACGCCCGCCGCGTCCATGGCTGATCTGCCCTTCACCCTCGATCAGCTGCGCATCCTGCGGGCCATCGCCAGCGAGGGCAGTTTCAAGAAGGCCGCCGACAGCCTCTATGTGACACAACCGGCCGTGAGCCTTCAGATCCAGAATCTGGAAAAGCAGCTGGATGTGTCGCTGTTCGATCGGGGCGGGCGCAAGGCTCAGCTCACCGAAGCGGGCCACCTGCTGCTGAGCTACTGCGACCGCATCCTCAGCCAGTGTCAGGAGGCCTGTCGCGCTCTTGATGATCTCCACAACCTGCGGGGTGGATCCCTGATCGTCGGCGCCAGCCAGACGACCGGCACCTACCTGATGCCGCGCATGATCGGGCTGTTCCGGCAGAAGTATCCGGACGTGGCCGTGCAGCTGCAGGTGCACAGCACCCGCCGAACAGGCTGGAGTGTGGCCAACGGCCAGGTGGATCTGGCGATCATTGGTGGCGAGCTGCCGCCTGAACTGAACGAGTTACTGCAGGTTCTTCCCTACGCCAGCGATGAACTGGCGCTGGTGCTGCCGGTGAAGCATCCGCTGTCGCGTTTGCCGGAGCTCACCAAGGACGACCTCTACCGTCTCGGTTTCGTCTGCCTGGATGCCCAGTCCACCACCCGCAAGATGGTGGACCAGCTGCTGGCCCGGTCCGGCCTTGATGTGGGCCGGCTCAAGATCGAGATGGAACTCAACTCCTTCGAGGCGATCAAGAATGCCGTGCAGAGCGGCCTGGGGGCCGCGTTTCTGCCGGTGGTCTCGATCGAGAGGGAACTCGCTGCCGGCAGTCTTCATCGGCCCCAGGTGGCCGATCTGCTGGTGCGGCGCCAGCTGAAGCTGATCAGCCACCCGGCCCGATATTGCTCCCGGGCCTCCGATGCCTTCCGCAAGGAAGTGTTGCCGGTGTTCGCCAGCCC
This sequence comes from Synechococcus sp. CCY9202, assembly GCF_034931685.1. Taxonomy (NCBI): domain Bacteria; kingdom Bacillati; phylum Cyanobacteriota; class Cyanophyceae; order Synechococcales; family Synechococcaceae; genus Synechococcus; species Synechococcus sp. CCY9202. The sequence goes on along the minus strand of NZ_JAYGID010000137.1, from coordinate 22,699 downwards.
CGACAGCCCCCTGCGCCAGTCCCTGGCGCAGGCCCAGCCGGCTCAGAACTGATCAGCTTCCGGGGTCACGCCCACGGCATCGTCTGCGGCACCGGCAATCCCACGGGTCTGGAATTTGTTGCCGGTGATGTCGGTCTGGTAGACACAGCGAACGACTGGCTTGTCACGCACCGAGCCGATGTAGGCGAAGGTATTCATGCGCTGCTTGCACTGGCGCATCTGCTCGGCGGTCACGGCACCCTCCTTCTGAAGCACGGCCCAGTTCTCCCGCCGGATCACGCATCCGGGCTGCAGGGTGGGCTGGGTCACGAAGCTGCTGCTCGGGTTCATCGTGGTGTAGAGCTCGATGTCCATCACGAAGGCGCTGGCACCCCACTGCTTGCAGAATTCCGGGTCGGGTACGGCCATGTCGAGCTGCTGGCTGCTGGCGATGTTCCCCTGGTTGCCCTGGGTGGTGCTGGTCACAGCGCTACCGATGCCGATCCCCACCACCAGTACTCCCGCCAGGATGGCGATCGTGCGCACGTTCAGGGAAATGGCAGGGGTTCCTCCGGGCCCACCGCCGCCGGGACCACGCCCGCCTGGATTTCCGCCGCCACCCCCGTAGCCAGCGGTTGTCGTCCGTCTACCGGCATCCCGCTCATAACGGCTGTCGCCTCGGTCATAGCGACCGGTCTCGTAAGCCATCTCCCGGTCACCCCGCCCTCTGGGACGGCCGTCGTAGCGGCTGTAGCCAGCATCGGAGGCAGCCCGGCCGCGGGAGCGGGTCACAGGGCTTCGGGACTGCGGGGCAGTCCCATGGAGTAATTGAGCACGCGGGCCTGGGGGTTGTAGCGAATGGCGCCGGCCTGCAGCATCTGCTGGATCAACCCTTCCAGCTCGGATCCGATGCGGCGCAGGGTGTAATCGGTCAGGTCGTCACCGGCATGACGCTCCACCAGGGCACGGAACTGGTCCTGCACCCGGCTGAGGCTGGCGTCGTCCCAGAGAAACTCGTTGTCGGGGTCCACATCCAGCGTCAGATGCCCGGAGTCGGACACCAGATCACCGTCCTCCACCCGGGCCGTGAACAGGCGGATGTGGCGGGTGGTGCATTTCAGCAGGATCTCAACCATCAGCTGGCGGTGCTGGGGCTCAGGCGAGCCGAACGGAGTGGGTCAACGCTACCGGGAACCGGGCCAGACAGGGCGCTGCGGGGGGGGGCAGCGCCAGGGGCTGGGCCCGGCTTGGCCGAGGAGAAGCTGCCGGGTCGCGACCTCTGGGGGCTCCCTTTATGGTTGCCCGTACTTTCGAGTCGGTTCATGCGCGTCGCCATCGCCGGAGCGGGCCTTGCCGGGTTGTCGTGCGCCAAGTACCTCTGTGACGCCGGCCATACGCCGGTGGTCTATGAAGCCCGCGACGTGCTCGGCGGCAAGGTGGCCGCCTGGCAGGACGATGAGGGGGATTGGTACGAAACAGGCCTTCACATCTTCTTCGGGGCTTACCGCAACATGCGGCAGCTGTTCGCGGAACTCGATATCGAGGATCGGCTGCAGTGGAAAAGCCACTCGATGATCTTCAACCAGAAGGACGTACCCGGCACCTACAGCCGCTTCGACTTTCCAGACCTGCCGGCCCCGTTCAACGGAGTGGCGGCGATTCTGGGCAACAACGACATGCTCACCTGGCCTGAGAAAATCGCCTTCGGCCTCGGACTGGTCCCCGCCATGCTGCGCGGCCAGGACTACGTGGAAGCCTGTGACCAATACTCCTGGACTGAGTGGTTGCAACTGCACAACATTCCAGAACGTGTGAACGACGAAGTTTTTATCGCCATGAGCAAGGCGCTCAACTTCATCGATCCTGATGAGATTTCCAGCACCGTCGTTCTCACCGCCCTGAACCGTTTCCTCCAGGAGGGCGATGGTTCCAAGATGGCCTTCCTCGATGGCAATCCGCCCCAGCGCCTCTGCCAGCCGATCGTGGATTACATCACGGCCAGAGGCGGAGAGGTGCATCTCAACAGCCCTCTGCGTGCCATTGAGCTTGCCGCTGATGGCAGCGTCAGCAACTTCCGCCTCGCTGGCATCAAGGGCAAGGAAGGCCAACAGGTGGTGGCCGATGCCTATGTGAGCGCCCTGCCGGTGGATCCGCTGAAGCTGCTGCTGCCCGAGTCCTGGAGGGAGCTGCCGTATTTCAGCAAGCTGGAAGGGCTCAACGGCGTGCCAGTGATCAATATCCATCTCTGGTTCGATCGCAAGCTCACAGACATCGACCACCTGCTGTTCAGTCGCAGTGAACTGCTCAGCGTCTATGCCGACATGAGCAACACCTGTCGCGAATACGAAGACCCCGACCGTTCCATGCTGGAGCTCGTGTTCGCCCCAGCCAAAGACTGGATCGGCCGCAGCGACGACGCCATCATTGCCGCCACCCTCGAGGAACTCAAACGCCTCTTCCCGCAGCATTTCAGCGGTGAGGATCAGGCCCAGCTGCGTAAATCGAAGGTGGTGAAGACGCCCCTGTCTGTCTACAAGACCGTTCCCGGTTGCCAGAAACTGCGTCCCAGCCAGGAGTCACCGATCACCAACTTTTTCCTGGCCGGCGATTACACGATGCAGCGCTATCTTGCCTCCATGGAGGGTGCCGTGCTCAGCGGCAAGCTCTGCGCCGAGGCGGTGGATCGCAGATTCGGTCCCGCCTCATCCGCACAGCCCGTCCCCCAGTCCACCCTGACGGCGGTCTGAGCGTGCTGGCCGCCACCCCTGCCACCTCCACTGCTCTCCTCCCATCCCTGGAGGAGGCCTATGACCAGTGCCGCCTGGAAACAGCCCAGTGGGCCAAGACCTTTTATCTGGGCACCCTGCTGATGCCCGCGGCCAAGCGTCGGGCCATCTGGGCGATTTACGTCTGGTGCCGCCGCACCGATGAATTGATGGACAGCCCCCAGGCGCAGGATCTGCCTGCAGCCCAGCTGGCAGAACGGCTCGATCGCTGGGAAGAGCGCACCCGCGCCCTGTTTGCAGGGCAGGTGAAGGACGGACTGGATCGGGTGATGGCCGACACCCTGGAGCGCTATCCCCAGCCGCTGCAGCCCTATCTCGACATGATCGAGGGGCAGCGGATGGATCTGTTTCAGCATCGCTATGCCACCTTTTCTGATCTGAAGCTCTACTGCTATCGGGTCGCTGGAACCGTTGGGCTGATGACGCAGGAGGTGATGGGCCTGGATCCGGCCTACACCACGGCTCCCTGGAGCGAGCGGCCCGACACCTCCCAAGCAGCGGTGGCCCTTGGGATTGCCAATCAGCTCACCAACATTCTCCGCGATGTTGGCGAGGATCGTGGCCGGGGTCGCATCTATTTGCCCCAGGAAGATCTCAACAAATTCGGCTATTCCGAGACCGACCTGATGGCTGGCCGCCTGAGCGAGAACTGGCGAGCCCTGATGCGCTTTCAACTGCAGCGGGCCCGTGACTGGTTTGCCCGCTCCGAGGAAGGGGTCCGCTGGCTGGCTCCCGATGCCCGCTGGCCGGTGTGGGCCTCGCTGCGGCTCTATCGCGGCATTCTCGATGTGATTGAGCGCCACGATTACGATGTCTTCAATAAGCGGGCCTATGTTCCACGGGTGGGCAAGCTGCTGGATCTGCCGCTCTCCTTTGTGATCGCCCAGGCTCGATAACACGGTAGGGAAAGTCTCGACATCGTCATGATGGCTTCGAGTCTTGCCAGTGGTTTCAGCGCGGTACTCCTCGCCGTGGTTGACCTCAGGCCAGATCCGATGCCGACCCACCCATCTGAGAGCTGCAGCGCACCTGCTTGGTGAGCTTCTCCACAGCGAAGACAAGATCAGTGCCCGGGAAGAGAAGCAGCCGTGGTGAGGGACTTGCCGGATCGTGGATCAGCAGGACAGGCCTGTTCCTGTGACGTCCTGCGAGAGGGCCCGGAGCAAGATCGGATTGACTAGTTCAGGAGCCTCATCGTGGGGGCAATGGCCTAGGCCACGGAGGACATGGAGTGCTTGCACACAGGCGAACTGTTGCCAGCGTCTGGCTTCGGATACCGGTTCCCAGGGATCTGCTTCGCCCCACACCATGCGAACGGGGGTGGTCAGTGCTGCGAGCAGATCCGGCGCGAGGTGATCGTCGAAGAGGTTGATGAAGCCTCGGAAGGCTTCGTCAGCTCCGGTCTTCTGGGTGGGGCCCAGCAGTAGCGATACCAGCTGGTCGTCAAGATTGGCTCCGCTTGGATAGGCCCGCTTCAGCACCTTTCGGATCACGCGGGCTTGGCTGAGCTGCCGAAACAGCCATTGGGTGAGCCATCGTTGCCGAACAAGGGCTTTCAGCAGAGAACGGCTATAACGACTCAGAGGCGGCTGATCCGCCAGGAGCTTGTCATCAAGAGCTCGCTGAGCGCAGTCCACCAGCAGCACCTGTCGGGCGGGACGTCCTTCCTGTTCCATCAGAGCGGCACAGCGCAGAGCCACCACTCCACCGATTGAGTTGCCCACCAGGGTGGTTGGAGTACGCACGACTTCCGTGATGAAGGCGGAGACCTGTTCCGCCCAGAGTTCAAGGCCATAGACACAATCGCCGTCTTCAGCCGATTCCCCGACAAGGCGGGAGCGAGGCTTGCCACTGGCTCCGAATCCAAGCAGGTCAATGGCGTAGACGTCGTGATGGACGGCCAGAGCTGCAAGGTTGTGGCGCCAGTGCTCCTTGCAAGCCCCGAACCCGTGGATCAGTACAGCCGCCGGCCGATCTCCGGCTTCTCTCCTGATGAAATCACCTGGAGCCGGTCTTTTCTCACCTGCTCGGCAGATCACATAACTCACTGGCTGGCCCCGCCAGTTCCACTGGGCCTCCCATGTCTTGGGAAAGGGACTGTCGCTCACGCTGGATGCCCCACTTGTCATGGATTGACCAGCCCAGCCGCCATCCACCTGATTCTGTTGGTGTTGTTGAGAAGGCGCAGGTCCGATCTCACAACCTGACCCACCCTCGCACGCAAAGAAGAAGACGTCCGGGACTCTGGCCGACAACAACAAACAGATGCCGTCTGATCATGCAAGGTTTGCGTGGTCAGTAGGCTTCCGAGGGCAGCCGGTGATTGGCACGATGGTATTTAGATTTTCCTGATTGGCCTTTGAATCCTGCGGCACGTCGATGGTGGCGACGCATGTGCCGCAGGGCTGCTGCCGGGAGGCAGCAGCCCTGCGATCGTTGCTGGATCAGACGGCAGCAGTCTGTTTGCCGAGCAGGTCCTTCAGCTTCGAGAGCTCGCCGGCCCAGCGGGGATCGGGAGCTTCGGCATCGACGCTGTCGGCGTGAACCACCTTGTTGATTGCCTTGCGGGCGGCCGCGGGTGCTGCACCGACGCGACTGCCGGCGGCACCGGTGGGGCGGGCGTCACGACGCTCGGAGATCTCGATGCGGAGGGTGCTGCCGCCGAACTCCTTGCCGTTGAGCTGCTCGATCAGGGCATCGGCCAGCTTCGGGTCGTCCACGTTGGCGAAGCCGAAGCCCCGGCTGGCGCCGGTGTCGCGGTCGGTGACGGACTTGAAACGAATCCCCTTGCCAACGTTCGCGAGCAGAGCGTCGAGCTCTTTTGCATCAAAAGCTTCCGGCAGATTGCCGATGTAGAGACGAACGCTCATGGGAGGAGGGAAGGGGATAGGAGGAAAGCTTCAGCAGGCGAGGAGAAACCTCTGGTACACGCCTTTGCATTTCAAAGTTAATCATGTCGCCGGTCCGCAGCCCTACGGCCTTCCTCACCTGCCTCGGCCTGTTGCCACCATTTCCGCGCCAGCTGCACGATCGGTTCGGCTGCCGCAGCAGATTGCGGATCCAACCCGCTGGTGCTCTGTTGTGACGCTTCTGGCAACCGCTGATAGGCCCTCTCGCGGGTGAGGAAGGCCAGCAATTCCCCCAGCCGTGGCCCAGCGGGGATCGCCAGCAGCTCCTGCAGCTGGCGCCCATCGATCGGCGGGCGGGGGTGAAACAGGGGGTCGTGCGGGTCGTGCCAGCGCTCCATGGCCTGGCGAGCCGTGGCCTCAGGCAGGAGCAGCAGCAGCGCCGGAAGTGCCTCCTCCAGCTCCTGGTGCAGCCGCAGGCGTTCGGGTTCCTGCAAGGTCTTCAGACTGCCGCAGCCCTTCCCGGCGCTGCGGACCTCCAAAGCGACGCGCCAGCGATTCAGGCGCTCACAGCGCTGCTGTAACCGGCGACTGCCGTGCAGCCGCGCCACAGCCCCGCCATCCAGCAGGGCCGCCAGCCGCGCCAGGGGTAAGGCCCAGCCCCGTTCCTCCCGGTTCAAACCCCGGGCAACCGCCCCTTCCTCATCCAGGCCCGTGAGCCTGGCCGCGCCCGCTGCATCGGCTTGCCAGGGTTGCAGCAGCTGCAGCTCCATCGCGGTGATCAGGCCTCTGTGGCCGGCTGGTGCCGCCGCCAGTTTCTCCAGTTCCGTCAGAACCCGTTCGCAGGCCACGCTGGCCAGGCGGTGATGGTGGGCCGCCAGCCAGCGACGGGTGGTGGCGGACAGGCGAAACTCCAGTTCTGCCGCCAGCCGCACCCCCCGCAGCAGACGCAGCGGATCGTCAAGCAGGTTGGCCTCGCTCACGGCCACCAGCTGCCGCTGGCGCAGATCCGCCAGGCCTCCGGTGGGATCCAGAAGAGAGGCGCCGGCTTCCAGTGGCAGGGCGATGGCATTGATCGTGTAGTCGCGGCGGCGCAGATCGCTGGCCAGATCGGTGCCGCAGCGGCGAGCCAGGTCCACCGTCCAGCCCCGCAGCACCAGGCGGGCGATGCTGCGCTGCTCGTCCAGCACAACGCAACTGCCGCCGTGGCGGCGGGCCAGGCGGCGGCAGAGCTCGATCGCATCCTCCGCGACCACCAGATCGAGATCGGGGCGATCCGCCAGGCGATCCAGAAGCCCATCCCGCACAGCCCCACCCACCAGGGCGGCATCGGCCGGAAGGTGGTCGATGGAGAGCGGCCACTGGTCCACGGCCAGCCTCTGACGCAACTGCGCCGCCGCCTCAGCCTCTTCGGCCAGAATGTCTGTTGGATCCGGTCCGTGCAGCATGTGCATCTGTGTGGATTGCCACTGGGTGGACCGCTGCCAGGCCTACCACGCAGTGGAGCGGCAGCATGGTGTGCCCCACCTCAGCGCCACCCCGGACATCAGGCCCCAGCAGCCACGCATTCACGTGCAGGTGCGTGAGCTGGAGGGCGGAGGGGTGGGGGTGGAGTGGGACGTGCGCGGATGTGACAGTTTCCAGGCGGAGCCGGGGCGTTGGCATCGGTTGCGGCCGGGCGAGAAGCTGCCCGCATGAGTGAGCCCTCTCCCTCCCCCGATCCCTCGCCGGCCACGGTTTCCCAGGCCAACGGGAGTGCCGTTCCCTGGGTCCTGGCGCTGCACAGCAGCAGCGACACCTTCGGTGTGGCGGCCCAGCCCCTGGGGGGCGGCGGGTCTCTTCAGTCCCGCGCCTTTCCCCTGGGGCGCTCGCTCTCCAATCAACTGCTCGAGTGTGTGGAGGCGGTGCTGCCGGCCAGCCAATGGTCACGGCTTGCGCGCCTGGCCGTGGCGACAGGTCCTGGTGGTTTCACCGGCACGCGCCTCTCGGTGGTGCTGGCCCGCACTCTGGCCCAGCAGCTGGCGGTCCCCCTGGATGGCGTGGGCAGCTTCGCGCTGATCGCCCAACGTCTGCTGGGCGATGGGGCAGCTCCTGCCACGGGTCCTTTCTGGCTGGTGCAGGAGCTGCCGCGCCGTGGCCTGGTGGCGGGCCTCTATGCCGCCGATCCCATCCAGACCGCTGGCGTGATCGAACGGCTGACCCCACGCCTCTACGGCAAGTCTGAGCAGCTGGCTGAGCTGGCGGCGGCGCCGCTGCTGTCGGCCGTGCCGGTTCTTCCCGCCGATGCCGAGCTGCTGCTGGTCCGCTGCCAGGCAGCGGCGGCGGCCGATCGGCCCGCTCCTTGGCAGCCGGTGCTGCCGCTGTATCCCACCAGCCCGGTGGAGGGGCTCTGATGGCGGCAACCCCCAGCGACCCTCCGCCCTCCCGGCGCCGCCGACCCCAGCGCCGATCGTCAGGGCCACCGCCGCGCAGCGCCGGTCCACTCCCAGGGCCCACGGGCCGGCCGGTGCCCCAGCAACAGACACGTCGCCCTCCGGCCCGGCGGGGACTGGGCAGGCTGGTGCTGCCGCTGGTGCTGGGCAGCGGCCTGCTCTGGCTGTCCCGCGGCTGGTGGTGGCCGACGCCACCGCAGCCGCAGATGATCCTGGTGCTGGGCGGCGATGCGGAGCGCGAACAGGTCGCGGCCCGCCTGGCCCGCCGCGATGGACTGCCGGTGGTGGTGAGCGGCGGCACCAATCCCGAATATGCCCACTGGCTGTTCGAGCAACGGGAGGGATTGCCGCGGGATCGGGTCAAGCTCGACTACCGCGCCCGCGACACCCTCTCCAACTTCACCTCCCTGGTGGATGATCTGCGTCGCTCGCGCATCCGCCACGCCCTGCTGGTGACCAGCAGCGACCACATGGACCGGGCCCTGCTGGTGGGCCGGATCGTGGCCGGCAGCCGTGGCATCCAGCTCACTCCCGTGGCTGTGCCCTGCGGCCACCACTGCCGTCCTGAGGGCCGCAGCAAGGTCTGGGGAGATGGGCTAAGGGCGGCGCTCTGGGTGGTGAGCGGCCATGACATCAGGGGTTGGGCGGCAGACCATCTGAGCCCGTGGCTGGAGCGAGCTGGGGCGCGGCTGGAGCGCCGCTGAGCATTCCCTGATCGAGCAGAGCATTGATCTGCTCCTGGCAGGCCCGGGTGGTGGCGTCCAGATCGGGGCGGCGGCGCGAAGCCGGTGGCGGAATCGGCGTGCCGATGCGGATGTGGATCGGCACCAGGCGCAGGCGTTGCCTACCGGTACCGAGGGCCCGGTGGCTGTTCACGATCGCCACCGGCAGCAGCGGCACCCCCGCCCGGGCGGCCAGAAGGGCGGCACCGGGCTGGGGCTCGTTGACGCGCCCATCCGCTTGACGGGTGCCATCCAGAAACACCCCCGTGGCCCAGCCCTGCAGCAACCGGTCGGTGGCGGTGCGGATCGCTTCGCGGTCGCTGGCGCCACGGGCCACCGGGTAGGCGCCACAGGCCCGGATGATCGGCCCCAGCAGCGGCACCCGGAACAGCTCCGCTTTCGCCATGAAGGCGACGGGGCGTCCCAGGGCATGGCCGAGCAGCGGCGGGTCGAGATGGGATCCGTGGTTGGCCACCACCACCAACGCCCCTTCCAGGGGCACATTGGTGTTGCCGGCGGTGCGGCCCCGGAACAGCAGCCGGTAGATCGGAAACACCAGCAGATAGCTGATCAGCCGATAGGTGAGGCTGGGTTTCGGGGTGCTGAGCAGTGCCGGAGGCTCGGCAGGTTTGCGCCGCCGCCGCAGGACCCGCTTCACCGCCTGGACGGAGCGGGATCCGGGGCGGTTACCGCCGACGGGCCGCTCTTGCTCGTCGGCACCGCTGCCTTGCCGAGGCCCGGAGGGTGGGGCTGGGGTGCTCACAGGCCCAGGTCAGCGGCGGAAGCGATCTGGCTGGTGGTGATGCCGCTGCAGCTCCGCTTGATCAGGCCGCTGAGCACATTGCCCGGGCCGATTTCCACCGCTGTGCTGATCGCCTCGGCCACGAAGCAATCCATGGTTTCGCGCCAGCGCACGCCGGTTGTCATCTGGCGGGTGAGCCGCGCCTTGAGCACCTCTCCCCGGGTTTCCGGCGTGGGATCGGTGTTGCTGAGCACCGGAATCGTGGCATCGGCGAACGGCACGGCCTCCAGCTCAGCGGCGAAGGCCTCGGCCGCCTCAGCCATGAAGGGGGAATGGAAGGCCCCGCTCACCGCCAGCGGGATGGCGCGCTTGCACTGCAGCGCTGCGCACACCGCAGCCACGGCCTCGGGGCTGCCGGAGAGGACAACCTGGGCACTGCTGTTGTCGTTGGCGATCACCACCCCATCGGTGGCGGCCACCAGGTCGCTGAGCTGATTGCGATCGAAGCCCATCACCGCAGTCATGGCGCCACCACCGGCGGCGGCCATCAACTCGCTGCGACGTTGCATCAGGGCCAGGCCCGTAGGGAAGTCGAACACCCCGGCGGCGTGGAGCGCCACGAGCTCGCCGAGGCTGTGACCCGCCACCAACTGGGCAGTCCGGCCCTGCCGGTGGAGCTCCTCGACCAGCAGGCCTTCGATTACGAACAGGGCCGGCTGGGTGTTGCGGGTGTCATTGAGATCAGTGGGTCCGCCTCCGGTGTCGATCTCCTGCCCCTGGCAGATCGCCAGCAGGTCGCGGCCCAGCAGCTCCGAGGCCTCCCCGAAGCGCTCGCGGGCGCCGGCCAGATCCAGAACCCCATCGGCCATCCCCACCTTCTGGGAACCCTGGCCAGGAAACACCCAGGCAATACCCATGCCGTTGCTGCGCGTGCGATCGGCAGGAGATTACGGCGGTGCTGTTCACCGAGAACCAAACCAGGGCTGCCGCCTGCAGGCGAGCCGCAGCGGTGTGACCCCGAGGTGACCGGGCTCAGCCCTGGGGACCGCTCCAGCGCAGCAGGGCCCCGCCCCAGCTGAGCCCGGCACCGAAGCCACTGCTGGCCAGCCGGTGACCGGGCTTGACACGACCATCGCGCACGGCTTCATCAAGCATCAGCGGAATTGTGGCGGCTGAGGTGTTGCCATAGCTGGCCAGGTTGCTGAGCACCCGTTCCGGAGGCACCTTGAAGCGCTCGGCCACCGCATCGAGAATGCGTTGGTTGGCCTGATGCAGCAGCAACCAGTCGAGCTGGTTGGCCTCGGTGCCACAGGCCTCCAGCACCTCAGCCAGCACGGCGGGCACTTCCCGCACGGCGAACTTGTAGACCTCCTGGCCGTTCATGTGGATCGGCGCGAAGCCGCCGCGCTGGGCCGAGAGATTGCCGAGCAGGGCCTGGCGTTGATCGGTCTGGGCGAGGGTGAGGCAGCCGTTGCGGCTGCCATCGGAGCGCATGCGAAAGCCCAGCAATCCGTTGGCGTCGGCATCGCAGGCCTCCACGGCCACGGCTGCGGCCCCATCCCCGAACAGCACGCAGGTCCGGCGGTCATCCCAGTCCACCCAGCGGCTGAGCTGGTCAGCGCCGATCACCAGGGCCCGACGCACACTGCCACCGGCGATGTACTGGGCCGTGGTGATCAGGGCGAAGAGAAAGCCGCTGCAGGCGGCCGTGAGATCGAAGGCCACGGCATTCCGAGCGCCCAGGCAGGCCTGGATGCGAGGAGCGGTGCCGAACAGGTCGTCGGGACTGGAGGTGGCCAGCAGGATCAGATCCAGGCTTTCCGGGCTCCAGCCGGCATGGGCAAGGGCGTGGGTGCAGGCCTCTGCGGCCAGGCTGGTGAGGGTTTCATCGGGGCCAGCGACCCGCCGAGCGCCGATGCCAGTGCGGGAGCGGATCCAGGCATCGTTGGTGTCCACCCGCTCGCTCAGCGCGGCATTGCTGACACTGGCTGCCGGCAGGGCACTACCGCAGCCCACCAGGGCCATGCCCGGACGTTCCGCTGCCCGGCCCAGGCCATCCGCCGACATGCCCAGGGATTCACCGCTTGCCCCGAACGCCACGTGATCAGACCACGATTGGGCTCAGTCAATCACAGGCTGCTGCCGTTGCTGCTTCGGCCTGGACCTGGCTGGCGCCGAGCGCATGGAGGTCGTCCATGACGCCGTGGCTGGCGGCCGAATGGGCCAGGCGCAGGGCGCTCAGCACCGAGAGGGCCTTGCTGCTGCCATGGCCGATCACACAGACCCCATCCACCCCCAGCAGCAGAGCGCCGCCGTGCTCGGCATGGTCGAGACGCTTCTTGATGCGCACCAGGTTGCTGCGCAGAAAGGCTGAGCCCAGCTTGCCGCGGCGGCCGCGGGGCAGCTCGGCGCGCAGCACATCCAGCAGCACGCTGCCCACCGATTCAAGGAATTTCAGCAGCACATTGCCGGTGTACCCGTCGCAGACGACCACATCGAAGTCGCCGGAAAGGATGTCGCGCCCTTCGCAGTTGCCGGCAAACACAAAGCGCTCGTCGCCGGCCAGCAGCGGGTAGGTGCGCAGGCAGAGGTCGTTCCCCTTGCACTCCTCCTCTCCGATGTTCACCAGGCCGACCCGGGGGCGGGCCACCTGCAGCACGTCGCGGCTGTAGATGTTGCCGAGCAGGGCGAACTGGTGCAGCCATTCGGGCTTGCAGTCCATGTTGGCGCCCACGTCCAGCACCAGCACCTGCTGGCTGGGGTCCTTGGTGGGGAACAGGGCGCCGATGGCGGGGCGATCGATGCCCTTGAGCCTGCCGAGGCGAAAGATCGCCGAGGCCATCACGGCACCGGAGTTGCCGGCGGAATACACGGCGGTGGCCTCGCCGCGCTTGACCAGATCCATGGCCAGGTTGATGCTGGCGTCGCGCTTGCGCCGCACCACCGTGGCTTCCTCGTGCATGCCCACGGAGGGGCCGCTGGATACAAGGTCGATCAGGCCCCGCTCCGTCGCGCTGGCGAGGGCTTCCTGCAGCCCCAGCTCAGCCACGGCCCGTTGCAGGGGCTCGGTCTCTGCCACGAAGCGCACCCGCAGAGGCAGCAGCTCCACGGCACTGAGGCAGCCCTCAAGAATCGGACCGGGGGCTTCGTCGCCGCCCATGCCGTCCACCGCCACCCAGAGCCGCTCGGTATCGGCGATCTCGGCCGCCATGCCCGCCTGGCCCTGCTGCAGCCGCCGCAGGGGGTCGAACACCAGGGGGGTGAGCACCGTGCCCGCCACGGTGCCGGCGCCGGAGACCACCGATCCGGCCATGGTCCCCGCCATCGAGCCGGCTGCACCGGCCACGTTGCCGGCGACGCCCACCACGGACCCGGCCACGTTGCCGGCGGCGGTGGCCGTGCCGACCACGCGAGTCACGGTCGCATTGCGCCGGTACCAGACCACCAGTCGCCGGATCGCCCGGCTGGGTTTGGCTCGGCTGGTTCGAGGCCGCAGAGGGCCGGGAACCGTGTTGTCAGCTTCCTTCGGAGGCAACGGCGTCAACGATGCGCTGGAACAGATACCCGGTGCCCCGTGCCGTGAGGATCAGCTCGGGATTGGCGGGATCGTCTTCCAGTTTGGAGCGCAGCCGGGAGATATGGACATCCACCACGCGGGTGTCCACGTGACGCTCCGGGGTATACCCCCACACCTCCTTGAGGATCTCGCCGCGGCTGAACGGCTCGCCTGAGCGGCTCACCAGCAGCTCCAGCAGGCTGAACTCCATGCCGGTTAGCCGGATGCGCTCATCGCCCCGGTAGACTTGGCGCTTGTTGGTGTCGATCCGCAGCTCGCCCACCTGGATCACCCCCGAGTTGGGGATGCCCGCCACCGCTTCCTTCTCGACACGCCGGAGCACGCAGCGGATGCGTGCCTCGAGTTCCTTGGGGCTGAACGGCTTGACCACATAGTCATCGGCGCCGAGTTCGAGGCCGGTGATGCGGTCGGCCACGTCGCCCAGGGCCGTGAGCATCACGATCGGTACATCCGATTCCTTGCGCAGCTCCTGGCAGACGCCATAGCCATCCAGCTTCGGCATCATCACGTCGAGCACCACCAGATCGGGTGTGACGCGTCGGAAGCTTTCAAGCGCCTCGACACCGTCACAGGCGGTGACCACCTGATAGCCGATCATCGACAGGCGGGTCTCCAGGATCCGTCGGATGCTGGCCTCGTCATCCACGACGAGGATGGTTTCCTTGGCGGGGGACGAAGCCGTCATCGCAGCGTCACCACAACCGTCATCACAGAGGCACTCGCCATTGAGCGGCATCTACATCCGATCAGCACTACTGAAAAGGCCAGAGGTCCACTCCGTTCACTGAAAGCCACCATTCGTCACAGATCGAGTTGAAGCGATGGCCCTGGGGCGCCCGTCCACCCACTACGTCTGCAGCAGCTGCGGCGCCCGCACGCGCCAGTTCTTCGGCCGTTGCGCGGCCTGCGGCAGCTGGAACACCCTGGTGGAACAGGCGGTACCGGCAGCTGATTCACGGCGGCGCCGGCCGGTGCCCCGCTCCGGTGGTGGCCCTGCAAGCCACGGTGTGGCCGAAGACTGGAATGGGGCGGATGGAGAGGCTGCCGCCACCGGCAGACCGCGGCGTTCGGAGCCGATCCATGCGGTGGGGGAACGGCCCCTGCAGCGGCTCAGCAGCGGCTACATCGAACTCGACCGGGTTCTCGGTGGTGGCCTGGTGCCGGGATCGCTGGTGCTGCTGGGGGGCGATCCCGGCATCGGCAAATCCACCCTGCTGCTGCAGAGCGCCCGGGCGATGGCGGATCGCTGCTCGGTGCTCTACGTCAGTGCCGAGGAATCGGCCCAGCAGGTGAAACTGCGCTGGCGGCGCCTGGCCGAAGTGGCGGCCAGCAGCGGTGAGGGCAGAAGCGAGCCTCAAGGGTCTGGCGGGGCTGACCGGAACGTGCTCCAACTCCTCTCGGAAACCGATCTGGAGCTGGTCTTGCAGGAGCTGGAGGCACTGCGGCCGGCGGTGGCAATCATCGACAGCATCCAGGCCCTGCACGACGGCGAACTCAGCAGCGCCCCGGGGTCGGTCGCGCAGGTGCGGGAGTGTGCCGCGGCCCTGGCCCGCATCGCCAAGCGCCAGGACACGGCACTGCTGCTGGTGGGCCATGTGACCAAGGAGGGCATGTTGGCGGGGCCCAAGGTGCTGGAGCATCTGGTTGATGCCGTGCTCACCTTCGAGGGGGACCGCTTCGCCAGCCACCGGCTGCTGCGTGCCGTGAAGAACCGCTTCGGCGCCACCCACGAACTCGGTGTTTTCGAGATGCAGGGCCGCGGCCTGGCGGAGGTGAGCAACCCCAGCGAACTGTTCCTGGGCAGCCAGGAGCCCAGCCCGGGCACCGCCACGATCGTGGCCTGCGAAGGCACCCGCTCCCTTGTGGTCGAACTGCAGGCCCTGGTGAGCACCACCAGCTACGCCAGCCCACGGCGCACCGCCACGGGCATCGGCACCAATCGCCTCCATCAGATCCTGGCGGTCCTGGAGAAGCACCTCTCCCTGCCCCTGTCGCGCTTCGACTGCTACCTGGCCGTGGCCGGCGGCCTCGAGGTGGAGGAGCCGGCGGCGGACCTGGGGGTTGCTGCCGCGGTGGTGGCCAGCTTCCGCGACCTCACCCTGCCGCCTGGAACCGTGCTGATCGGTGAGCTGGGCCTGGGCGGCCAGTTGCGACCCGTGGGGCAGATGGAGCTGCGTCTGCAGGAAGCGGCCCGCCTCGGGTTCCGCCGAGCGGTGGTGCCCAGGTCCGGCGGCCTGGGGGGGCTGGCGGCCGGACTGGATCTGCAGCTGCTGGAGGCGGGCAACGTGGCCGAAGCGCTGGTGGCGGCCCTGGGCTCGCACCCCTCCCAGGAGCAGCCGTTCTGAGGGTCGCGCGTCTGAGGGGCCTGCGGAGGCTCAGAAGTACACGTCCACGTTGCTGCGACCCGACGACTTCAGCCAGTTCTCGATGTCCAGGTAGCCGCCGGGGTAGAGCCGCACCGCCTTGCCCCAGTAGTCGGCGGCCTGGTCAAGCCAGCGGTCTGCCGCGTCCTGGTCGCCGGCTTCCGCCGCCAGACGGCCCCACTTCTCATAGATCAGACCCATGTTCTTGAGGCAGGAGGGGGAGTTGGGGTTGGCGTCGAGCGACTGGCGGTAGTACTCGAGCGACTTCTCCTCCTCGCCATTGCTCATGTAGATGATCGCCATGTTCTTGAAGATCTCGCCCCGGTCCACGGCGTTCTCCTCGAGCTTGAGGGCTTCCTCGTAATTCTCCAGGGCCTCGGCATAGTCGCCGTCGTTCTGGGCCGAGAGGCCATCGCGGTAGTACACATAGGCTTCCTTGGCCTTGGGATCGATCGGCATCAGCTTCACGATCAGATCGGCCATCACCGTGAAGCTCTTGTCGATGAAGTTGTCGTTGCGCTGGCTGCGGGGCACGGCTGGATCCTGGTCTGCTTGCCACCATCCTGCATGGTTTCGCTGACGGCCCGGCGCTTTGGCCCAGGGCTGGAGAGTGGGCTGCCTAGCCTGCCTGTACTGCCTCTGGATCGTGAGCGATCGGTCTGCATCGACCAGCGCCCCTGCAGCGCCTGGTACGTCCGATGGGGCGGAATCGCCCGCCCTCGAGCCGCTGCTGCTGGAGGTGGAGGGCATGAAATGTGGCGGCTGCGTGCGGGCGGTGGAGCGCCGCCTGCTGGAGCAGCCGGGCGTATGCCAGGCCAGCGTCAATCTGCTCACCCGTACGGCCTGGGTGGGGCTGGATCCAGGCGCAGCCTCAGACACCCTGCCAGCGCTGCAGGCCAGCCTGCTGGGCCTGGGCTTCGCGGCCAGTCCTCGCTTGTCGGTGGAGGCCCTGGATCGCCGCGACCAGCGGGAGCAGGAGCACTGGTGGCGCCAGTGGCGGCAACTGGTGGTGGCGCTGCTGCTGGTGCTGGTCTCCGGCCTTGGACACCTGGCCATGGTGGGTGGCCTGCCTGAGCGCCTCACCGCCGCAGGAGCGCCGCTCGCAGCACTGATCGACCCGGGGGTGCACGCGGTGGTGGCCACCGTGGCTCTGCTTGGGCCTGGCCGGCCGATCCTGCTGCGGGGTCTGCGGGCCGCCCTGGCCGGGATGCCCAGCATGGACACCCTGGTGGGGCTGGGGGTGGCCAGTGCCTACGGCGCCAGCCTCGTGGCCTATCTCCACCCCACCAGCGGCTGGCCCTGTTTCTTCAACGAACCGGTGATGCTGCTCGGCTTCGTGCTGCTGGGCCGCTTTCTGGAGGACCGGGCCCGCCAACGCACCGGTCGGGCGATCGAGCAGTTGGCCCGCCTGCAACCCGAAACGGCCCTGCTGTTGCTCGGCACCGATGCGCCCCGGCCG
Organism: Synechococcus sp. CCY9202; assembly: GCF_034931685.1. Lineage (NCBI taxonomy): Bacteria > Bacillati > Cyanobacteriota > Cyanophyceae > Synechococcales > Synechococcaceae > Synechococcus > Synechococcus sp. CCY9202. The sequence goes on along the minus strand of NZ_JAYGID010000137.1, from coordinate 5,793 downwards.
GTGCGGGTGGGGGGGCTGCGGCCCGGCGATCGGGTGCGGATCCTGCCCGGCGATCGGGTGCCCGTGGATGGGGTGGTGCGAGACGGCGCTTCGGCGGTGGATGTGTCCAGCCTCACCGGCGAGCCCCTGCCTGTTCAGGCCGAGGCCGGCACGCAGCTCGATGCCGGCAGCCTCAACCTGGAAGCGCCCCTGGTGCTGGAGGTGGAGCGCAGCGGCAGCGACAGCGCCATCAGCCGCATCGTCCATCTGGTCGAGCAGGCCCAGGCCCGCAAAGCGCCGATCCAGGGCCTGGCCGACCGGGTGGCCGGGCGCTTCGCCGGCGTGGTGGTGCTGCTGGCGCTCGCCACGTTTCTGTTCTGGTGGCAGTGGGGTGCAGCTCTGTGGCCGCAGGTTCTCCAGGCCGCGTCCCATACCGGCGCCAGCCCCCATGCGGCCCATGCCGCCCTCGGCATGGCCGCCGACACCCCCTTTGCCCTGGCCCTGCAGCTGGCGATCGCCGTGCTGGTGGTGGCCTGTCCCTGCGCCCTCGGCCTGGCGACCCCCACCGCGATCACGGTGGGCTCCGGTCTGGCGGCCAGCCGGGGCTTGCTGTTCCGCGGTGGCGATGCGATCGAGGTCGCCGCTTCCCTGCACGGTGTCCTGTTCGACAAGACCGGCACCCTCACGCTGGGCCGGCCCCTGGTCAGCGCGGTCTGCCCGCTCAACGCCCCTGCAGATGGCGCGGCAGCGGATCGCTTGCTCCAGCTCGCCGCAAGCCTCGAACAGCACACCCGCCATCCGCTCGCCCACGCCCTGCTGCAGGAGGCCGAGCGCCGCGGACTGGCGTTGCTGCCAGTGGCCGAGACCCGAACCCTCAGTGGTGACGGCGTCGAAGGGATGTTCGTCAGCGAGGAGCAGGGACTGCGGGTGCGGGTGGGCCGACCCGCATGGCTGGCAGCAACCGGCGTGGCCATGGAGGGCCTGGACCGCAGGGTCCAGGCCCTGGAGCGTCAGGGAGCCAGCGTGCTGGCCGTGGCGGAGGGAACCGTGCCGCTCGGCCTGGTGGCGGTCGAGGATCAGCCCCGCAGCGATGCCCTGCAGACCCTGGAGCAGCTGCGGCATCAGCGGCTGCGGCTGGGCCTGCTCAGCGGAGACCGGCGATCCGCCGTCAACCGCCTGGGCCAGCGGCTCGGACTGACCGCCGAGGAACTGGCCTGGGAGCTGCGTCCTGAGCAGAAGCTGGAGCGGATTCTTGAAGCGCGCCAGCTGGGGCCGGTGGCGATGGTGGGAGACGGCATCAACGACGCCCCGGCCCTGGCCGCCGCCGATCTCGGCATCGCGGTGGGCACCGGCACCCAGATCGCGCAGGACACGGCCGATCTGGTGGTGCTGGGCGATCGGTTGAACGGGGTGGTCGAGGCCCTGACGATCGCTCGCCGAACCATGGCGACCGTGCGGGCCAACCTGGCCTGGGCCTTCGGCTACAACCTGATCGTGCTGCCGATCGCTGCCGGAGCCCTGCTGCCCGGCTTCGGCATCGTGCTGACGCCGCCGCTGGCGGCCCTGCTGATGGCCCTCAGCTCGATCACGGTGGTGGTCAACGCCCTGCTGCTCTCCCCCTACATTCGGCCTTGACCGGCAGCGCCCGACCAGCTGGGACGGGAGAGGAGGGATAGGCCATGGAGCGCGGGCGGTTCCTGGTGTTCGAAGGCATCGATGGATGCGGCAAGACCACCCAGCTCGAAGCCCTGCGCCAGTGGTTGCCTGGCTCCGGCCTGATGCCCACGGCGGCCCGCTTGCTGACGACCCGCGAACCAGGGGGCACTGCGCTGGGCCTGGCCCTGCGCCAGCTGCTGTTGCATCCACCCGACGATCAGGCGCCCTGCAGTGAGGCCGAGCTGTTGCTCTACGCGGCCGATCGAGCCCAGCACGTGCAGCAGTGCCTGCAACCGGCTCTGGCCGCCGGCGACTGGGTGCTCAGCGATCGCTTCAGCGGATCCACCGCCGCCTATCAGGGCTATGGGCGTGGCTTGCCCTGGGATCAGATCCTGCCGCTGGAGCGGATCGCCACCGGTGGCCTGCAGCCCGATCTCACGCTCTGGCTGGATCTGCCCCTGGCGGCGTCGCTGCAGCGCCGTGGAGGTCGCCCTGCAGACCGGATCGAGGCCAGCGGCGAAGCGTTTCTGGCGAGGGTGCAGGCCGGTTTCCGCCAACTGGCGCTGGAACGGGGCTGGTGCAGGCTGGATGCCGCTGGTTCCCCCGACCAGGTGACGGCGGCCTGCCGGGCCCTGCTGGAAAGCAGGTTCGGCCCGCATGGCTGACCTGTTCGCCGATCTGATCGGGCAGCCGCAGGCCGTGGTCCTGTTGCAGGCGGCGCTGGAACGTCGCCGCCTGGCACCGGCCTATCTGTTCGCCGGGCCGGAGGGCGTGGGTCGGCGGCTGGCCGTGCTGCGCTTTCTCGAGGGAGTGCTGGCGGGGCCGGAGGGATCAGCCTCGGTGCGGCGGCGCCTGGCGCAGGGAAACCATCCCGACCTGCTCTGGGTGGAACCCACCTATCAGCACCAGGGTCAGCTCTTCACAGCGGCCCAGGCACGCGAGCAGGGCCTCAGCCGCCGGGCCTTGCCGCAGTTGCGGCTCGAGCAGGTGCGCGAGCTGACCCGCTTTCTGGCACGCCGGCCGCTGGAGGCGGACCGCTGCCTGGTGGTGGTGGACACGGCCGAAGCGATGGCGGAAGGAGCCGCCAATGCTCTGCTCAAGACCCTGGAGGAGCCCGGCGACAGCCTGCTGGTGCTGATCAGCGCGGCGCCGGAACAACTGCTCAGCACAATCCGCTCCCGTTGCCAGCAGGTTCCCTTCGCGCGGCTCTCACCGGCCCTCCTGGCCCAGGTGCTGGCCTCCTTGCCACCAACGCCACCCGACGATCCACCGATGGCCGATCCCCCCGGACTGCTCGACCTGGCGGCCGGCTCGCCTGGAGCCCTGCTGGAGCATCGTCGCCAGTGGCAGGCGCTGCCCGCTGGCGTGGCCGAGCGGCTGCTCGACCTCAGGCCCGATCCGCTTGAGGCCCTGGCTCTGGCCAGGGATCTGACGGAGGCCCTGGACGCCGAGCAGCAACTCTGGCTGCTGGACTGGTGGCAATGGCAGCTGTGGCATCGCCATCACCAGCCCCAGAGCCTGGGGCGGCTTGAGCTGTTGCGTCGCCAGCTGCTGGCCTATGTCCAACCTCGGCTGGCCTGGGAGGTGGCTCTGCTGGATCTGGGCCTGCAGCAACGAGGCCTGCTCGGACAGGGCAGCGAGGAGAGGATCAGGCCGAGGCCCGTTCCTGGCGCCGCTGCTCCCGCGTCTCATTGATCAGTGCCTGGACCTGCAGCAACTGGTCTCCGATGGGAAGCTCCAGGCAGTAGCCGGCGCCATAGACAGTCTTGATGAAGCGAGGCTTGCGTGGATCTGGCTCAAGCTTGGTGCGCAGATGGCGCACGTGCACCCGAATGGTTTCGATGTCGTCGTCGGGCTCGTAGCCCCACACCTCCTTGAGAATGAGTGAAGGGGAGACGGTCTGGCCATGGCGCTGCAGCAGGCAGTGCAGCAGTTCGAACTCGAGGTGGGTGAGCCTTACCGGCTGATCGAACCAGATCGCCTCAAACCGCTCCGGCACCAGGGTCAGGCTGCCGTAGCTGAGGATTTCGGTCTGCTTGGTGGAGAGGGGGGCACGGTCGGTGCGGCGGAGCAGCGCCTTGACCCGCACCATCAGCTCCTCAAGATCAAAGGGCTTGGTGAGGTAGTCATCGGCGCCGGAGTTGAAGCCGCTCACCTTGTCCTTGATGCCACCCAGAGCTGTGAGCATCAGGATCGGGATCCGGGCGGTGCGCTCGTCCCGTCGCAGGCGCTGGCAGAGGGTGAGGCCGTCCACCTTGGGCAGCATCAGATCCAGCAGGATCACGTCAGGGGTGACCTGGACGGCCAGAGCCTGACCCTTGATGCCGTCCTCGGCGCGATGGACGTCGAAGCCGCTGTGCTCCAGATGGCCGGCCACCAGCTCACGCATGTCGCTGTCGTCTTCGATCAGCAGGATGCAGGGCTTCATGGATGGAGCGGAGGCGTGGGTGATTGCAGAAGAACGCTGGAGCGGGAGCCTGTCCAAAGGGACTGGACACGACTGGAATCCGGTCAGGGATCCTTGCCCGGAGTTGATGGCGCTGGCGGGGGGCCTGCGACAGGCAAGGAAGGGACCGGGTCGCAGTTTCGGTTGTGGCTGAATGAAAGCGGCGCCATCCTCCCAGAGAACCAGTGCCCGGAACCTCTGACCGCTGTAGGGGGTGCTTCATGGCCGACGGCCCCTGCTGGGCAGGACTTGACACGGCGGGCCTGACCAAAAAAAAGCCGAAGCGAACGCTTCGGCTTCAGAACAACAACTCCCCGGGCGGGATTCGAACCTGCGACCAATCGGTTAACAGCCGACCGCTCTACCGCTGAGCTACCGAGGATTGGGACCACGAGAAACTACCCCGCAGCCTTGCCCCCTTGCAAGGGGGCAAGGCTGCGCCGCAGGCCTGCACCGCTCTGCCAGGGGCCGGCATGGCCCTGTTCCACCAAGGCAGCGCCGTTGCAGGCGGCCAGTTCCTCCAGCCGGTGGGTGATCCAGAGTGCCGTCAGCTTTGGCTCGGATCCGGTGCACAGGCTGTGGATCAGCTCCAGCACGCCACGTTGGCTGTCTGGATCCAGCAATGCCGTTGGTTCGTCCAGCAACAGCAGCTGAGCACCGCTGGCCAGGGCGCCGGCGATCGCCAACCGCTGCTTCTGGCCGCCGCTGAGGGTATGGATCGGCCGGGAGGCCATGCCGGCCAGTCCCACCTGCTTCAGGGCTTGCTCCACCCGCTCGCTGCGCTCGATCGAGGAGAGATCCTGGGGCAGCCCCAGCTGCAGATCACTGCCACAGCTGGGCAGCAACAGCTGGTGGTCAGGATTCTGGAAGACCAGTGCCGTGCGCTCGGGGCGCCGGATCTGTCCGCCGGAGGGCTGCAGAAGGCCGGCAATCAGCCGCAGCAGCGTGCTTTTGCCACTGCCATTGCTGCCCACCAACATCCAGAGCCCCGGACGGGGAATGACGAGCTGGCAGTGCTGCAGGGCCACCCGGCCATTCGGCCAGGTGAAGCACAGCCGCTCGACAGTCAGAGGCGGCTCTGCTCCGATGGGGTGGTCGGCTTCGGTGTGCAACGGTGCAGCGGTCAGGGGGGACGTGAAGGGCTTCAGCCCTCGAAGCTGAAGCCCGGCCGCCGAGAACCGCCGCCCGTGGCCGACTTCTCGTACATCTGCACGGCCACCAGTTCGCTGCTCAGCAGGCTGATGCGCTTGTCCTCCTCCTTCTCGCAGTGGAGTTCGAGCAGCCGTGGCTGGCCGCTTTCAAGGGTCTGCTTCACCTCGGAATAAAGAGCCTGGGCAGCCTCCAGCTCCTTGCGCTGCACCGCGACGGGCATGGGGCTCAGCTTCAGGGACAGCTCGACGACGTACACGCGCGTGGATCGGTGGAGGCCCACTCTGGCGAATCGCCAGCACCAACCGAAGACTGAGTGCTTGTACTCATCCGGTTCTTAAGGGAAGCGAAAGTGGGCGCGATTCGCCAGCGAGGCCCGTACGATGGGCTTGTAAAGCTTCGTAAAGCCCTTTATGACGATCGCTGCAGGGCGTCTGCCGCAGCGGGGATGGTTCGACGTCCTCGATGACTGGCTCAAGCGCGACCGCTTCGTATTCGTGGGGTGGTCCGGTCTGCTGCTGTTCCCCACCGCCTACCTGGCGCTGGGCGGCTGGCTCACCGGC